>CAXBPM010000266.1:0-5181 GCA_963977345.1 uncultured Roseivirga sp. | reverse complement strand
ACTTTATTAAGGCTTGGTTAAAAAATTAAAAACCTCGTAAAGCACTTAACGCATGCTTTCGAGGTTTTCATGATTCTAAAATGTAATCGGGGTTCAGACCGTTAATTACACTTCTTGAATGTGGGTAATATGTGCAGGGCCAGTAAGTGCCTTGTAAACACTTACAATTGCAGCACCATTGTTTGGATATCTTGTTGCAGCCTGAGTGTTACAGAAGAACTTGTAATTCATTCCAGCAACAACTTGCTGAGAAACGGCCACTGGAGAATAGGTCACCCCTAAAATACCATTTAATGCCTCTTTAAAAGCTCCTTCTGCTTCTCCACTTATTTTACATGAATATGGTGAAAAAGCGCCTACTAAATTGGATGAATTTGACATGATTATTTGGTTTAAGTTTATTAATGATTTAATGAGATTAAAAACCCCATGTGCAATCATGAGTGAGATTGTAGCTACTCAATCGATTCACTCTCTCTTGATTACTCTGTAAATTTCACTGATAAACGAACACCATTAATCGCCAGAAAGCATGATTCTAAATACTAACCAAAAATAGGTACATACTTACAAATAAGTAGTATATAATATTATAATAGACTTATTATGATTTTAGATAGATATATAACAATTAATAATTACTCACTAATCCTTGTTTGAATCGAAGATTCAATGCAAGATCTCAATGCTCACTCTATAATTATGAATTGCGTCTTTTTTAATCCCTCCCCGTCCTATGCTTTTGGGTGATATTGTCGAGAACCCAAGAATGCTATCAACCATTGAAAAAAGAAGATCTTAATTATCTTTGAGACTGATAAATCATAAAACCCTGATGACGAAAATCAAATTAACCCTACTTCTTTTAAGTCTGCTTTTTATCTATTCTTGTCAAAAAAGCTCCGCAGAAAAGGAGTTGAAAAATGAAATAGAAAGCTACCTAACGGAGCAAATACAAATGCAAGAAATCCCCGGACTAGCCTTAGGCGTCATTAAAAATGGGAAGGTTGTTTACGAAGGTTATTTTGGAAAGGCTGATTTAGAAAACAACACTCCTGTAAATGAGAGTACTCTATTTCCTGTATACTCCATCACCAAACTAGTAGTGACTACAGCGGTTTTCCAGCTTATAGAACAAGACAAAATTTCTCTTGAAGATGACGTTTCCAAACACCTTGAAAATTTACTGGAAGCTTGGCAAGGCCTAAAAATCAAAAACTTACTGACTCACTCTTCTGGTCTGCCAGACTTTTTTGTGAATGAAGGAAACACCTCAGATGCTGATATTTGGTCTCGATTAATTACTGAGCAAATGCATTTCGAAATAGGTAATCAGTTTGAATATAATCAAACCAATTACTGGCTCCTTGCCAAAATCATTGAGAAAATCAGCGGCACCTCATTGGAAGAATTCATTATCAACAATCAATTTGAAGAAGGTACTAAGGAAATCATTTTCTCTTCAGACTTAGGTGAGAATTTCTCAAACAGGGCCAGTCGCCATGAGTTCAATAACGAAACGGCTAAGTACGATATCTCTAAAATTTATGGAGGAAAGAGATACCATGCTGCCAATGGTATGAACATCACCCTAAAGGCGCTGATGGAATGGAATAATCGTTTGGACAATGATGTATTATTGACCCCAGAACAAAAAAACAACATGTGGAAACCCTTTCCATTTGGAAATGGAAGGGATGAATTTCTCCACGGATGGCACACTTATTCATCTAAGAATGGTAATGCTTACGGATTCACTGGAGGCTCACAAACTGGCTTTAGGAAGTTAGTGAAAAACGATTTGACCATCATCGTTTTCACAAATGGCTACAAATATTTCTCCCCTCATAATGACATCATCAATCGTGTTGCTGGCATAGTTGATGAAAACCTCAGGGATGAAAAAGCCATTGTTCAGCATGAAATATTGGCGGCATTCCTGACAAAGAATATTGAAGAAGCCATTGAGAAGTATCGACTCGTAAAAGCCAGTAATCCAGAAACCGAGGCCCAAATAGCAGGAAGGTCTTCCCTCTCCTATGAAAGCACGCTTAATGCGCTAGGCTATCTTTTCTTACAGAAGAATATCAAAGATGCCATTAAAGTACTTGAGCTAAATGCTGCTGAAAACCCACAGTCTGCAAATTGCTTTGATAGCCTTGGCGAAGCCTACTTTGCCGATGGTCAATTGTCTCTTTCTATAGAAACTTTTCTAATGTCACTCGACTTAGATCCCGAAAATAGCAATGCCAAAAGAATGATTAACCTTATTGAACATTCAATGAATAACTAATCCATACACCATGAAAGCATTCAATAGCACCTTTCTACTTCGCTTTGCGGTTGCCATTATTTTATTGACACACAGTATTCCTGGGATGTTTAACAATGGCATAAATGATTTCGGAAACTTATACCTAAACCAAATAGGTTTTGCTCCGCTAGGGCTAGCGATTGCTTGGGCAATCAAACTATCGCATTTGGTTGCTGCTTTTTGTCTAATGTTCGATAAGTATGTTAAATGGGCCTCTTTAGTCACCATTTTCGTGCTTATTGGGGGAATAATATTGGTCCATTTCAAAGAAGGCTGGTATGTGGTAGGTGATGGACGAAATGGCGTTGAATTCAATTTTTTATTGATTTTTGCATTATTCACTATCGTGTTTCCTAATGGGCTGAAAAAACGAGTCACTAAATCATGAAAATTGCGTCTTTTTTAAACCTTTCGCGTCACACGGTAAGTTTGAATCAATATTGAAGAATTGAATGAATAACATCACCGAAAATATTTGGAACGACTTCTATAAAGAGCTGAAGAGCTTCACCCTCAAAAAGGTAAAGGATGAGGATATTGCCAATGACATTTTACAGGACGTATTCCTTAAGATCATAGCCAATTCAGACAAAATAGCAAATGCCACCAACCTGCGCCAGTACATTTATGGCATTACAAGAAACGCCACAGTTGATCACTTTAGGAAAGCAGGCAGAGTAACACACATCGAAAACGAATACTCCCTTATTTCAGAAGAAGAAACAGAATCGTTAAATACCACAATTGCAGATTGCTGCATGAAGTCCTTCATTGCTCAACTTCCAGAGAAATACCGACAAGCCCTGATTAGAACGGAATTCGAAGCGGTTTCCCAGAAGGATTTGGCGATAGAACTGAATATCTCCTATTCTGGAGCAAAATCAAGAGTTCAGAGAGGAAAAGAGAAGTTGAAAGAACTCATTTTGGCCTGCTGCAACTTCCCTAGCGACAGCTATGGTAACCTTCAATCTGCGAACTCAAAAAACTGTAACTGCGACTGATTTTTCATGCGTCTTTTTCTGACAACCAGCGTGTTAGAGAAAAAAGACAGAAATGAAAATCATGTATATCTTTCCCCATCCAGATGACGAGTCATTTGGGCCAGCGGGAGCAATCGACAAGCAAATTCAAGAAGGTAACGAGGTTATTCTTCTAACACTTACCAAGGGTGGCGCAACCAAGGTTCGACATCAACTTGGGCTCACGGTTCAAGAAATGGGTAAGGTGAGAGAGAAAGAAATGCAAAAAGTACAGAGAACTTTAGGCATTTCAGAAATGACCATCCTTGATTATGAAGATGGTGGACTTGCGAAGATCAATCCATCCCATCTTGAAAGCGAAATTCTAAAATGGCTTCAACATTACCGTCCCAATGTGGTGGTTACTTACCCAGTTCACGGAGGTAGCGGACATCACGATCATATTACCCTGCACCACATCATCAAGCGTCTATTCTTTGGTAAAAATGAAAGCCTAAACTTCTGGAAGCGCCTTGCCTATTTCACGGTTATCGACACCGGACTCCCCATGTTCTTTGAAGGAGGAATACCTAGAGTAACCTGGACCAAAAAAGAGGACATCATGGTGACCGAACAACTGAGTGAGGCCAATATCACAAAAATGAAAGAAGCATTGCTTTGCTACGACACTTATCAAGAAATGGTGAAGACGACCAACGTGATCGACAGAATTGGAGATAAAACTCACTTCGAGCTCGAAGCTGAAACGCACCCAAATACGCTGTCATCCCTAACCGAATCAATTAACGCTTAAACTCAAGAATATGGAAACTCAAGTGATTAAAGAAGAAATCAAAAAATCTTACGGAGCAATTGCCAAAAACGATATTCAAGCGGGCTGTTGTTCAACCGATTCAGGCTGCTGTGGAACTGAAGTTCTTAGCAATTCAATGGCTGAAAACTATGAAAATATCGAGGGTTATGAAAAAGCCTCAGACTTGGCTTTAGGCTGTGGACTGCCAACTGAAATTGCCAATATCAAAGAGGGAGATACTGTGATCGATCTAGGTTCTGGCGCAGGCAACGATGCCTTTATTGCCAGGAGAATCGTTGGTGAAACAGGTAAAGTAATTGGAATTGATATGACACCCGAAATGGTCATTCGCGCTTTGCAGAACAACCAAAAGCTGGGTTATAAAAATGTGGAGTTTGTGTTGGGTGAAATTGAAAGCATGAATGGAATCGCCACAAATACGGCCGATGTGGTGATCAGTAACTGCGTGATGAACCTTGTGCCTGACAAGGAAAAGGCTTTTAAGGAAGTTCACAGGGTATTAAAAGTGGGCGGCCATTTCAGCATTTCAGACATCGTATCTATTGGGACGCTTCCAGGCGCCATTTTAGAAGCTGCCGAAATGCATTCTGGATGTGTATCTGGCGCAAGTGAAAAAGGGACTTATTTAGGCATTATCAAATCCGTTGGATTTAAGAACATCCAAATCAAAAAGGAAAGGAGGATTGAATTACCTGATGAACTACTTTTAAAATATGTGAGCCCTGAAGAACTCTCAGCATTCAGAAAAACAGATTCAGGAATTTATAGTATTACACTCTATGCCGACAAACTGGAAGAAGGCGCTTGTTGCGACAGCACAGGCAGCGGTTGTTGCGGAAGCGAAGAAGTATCTACAACTAGCAAAGTAGATGAAGTATCCTGCTGCGGAACTACAGCAAGCAGTGGTAAATCAAGCTGTTGCAGTTAAGTACAGTCATTAACATTGTATTAGGAGAATAGCGACTTTGATGTTTAATCAAAGTCGCTATTCTTATAAGCCATAATAGAATGGCCTATGTTTCCTATTCTATTACTATCCTTCTGATTTCATAAGTCATTGGTTCCGAAACTTT
>CAXBPM010000265.1:0-5186 GCA_963977345.1 uncultured Roseivirga sp. | reverse complement strand
TTTTTAACGGACAAGGCATTCTAGTTTGGGGGGCAAGAACCTTAGATGGCAATAGTCAAGACTGGCGCTATATCAGTGTCAGAAGAACTATTACTATGATTGAGCAATCCGTTAAGCTTGCCGCTAGAGCTTTTGTATTTGCACCAAATGATGCCAATACATGGATTACTGTTCAGCGTATGATTGAGAATTTTCTTACTAATATTTGGAAAGAAGGTGCTTTACAAGGCGCCAAGGCAGCAGATGCCTTCAGTGTGGCGGTAGGGCTTGGTACAACAATGACTGCCCAAGATATTCTGGATGGGATTATGAGGGTGTCAGTGAAAATTGCCGTAACACACCCCGCTGAATTTATCATTATTCAGGTTGAACAGGAAATGGCAAAATCATAAATCAATAAAATTAGAAATTCTGGCAACAGATGACGGATCGGTAGAAGGGAGCACTTGGCCCATGCCTAAGTTTAGTTTCGTGGTAAATTTTGGTGGCGGAGATCAAAACGTTGCCTTTCAAGAGATTTCTGGCTTAGAAACAGAAACTCAGGTAATAGAATACAGGGCGAGCAACAGCGCTCAATTCAGTACCGTAAAAATGCCCGGCATAGCAAAGTATGGAAATGTAACCATGAAGAGAGGGGTTTTTGTGAAAGACAATAACTTTTGGAAATGGTATGATCAAATTCAAATGAACACCATTAAAAGGCAGACCGTCACTATCAAGCTTTTGGATGAAAGCGGTAACCCAACTATGACTTGGACGCTTTCAAATGCATGGCCCACCAAGATTACTGGAACTGATCTAAAATCTGACGGTAATGAAGTGGCAGTTGACACCATTGAAATTGCTCACGAGGGCTTGACTATTGCCAATAATTGAATCAAAGAATATGACAGACTATAACCCTCCAACCTCATTTTACTTCTCGCTTTCCATTGATGACACGACTGAAAATCCAGCATCATTCCAAGAAGCCTCAGGGATTAGTGATGAATTGAATAGTTCAGAAATTTCGGAAGGCGGAGAGAATCAATTTAAACATAGAGTACCAACAGCGGCAAAGTTCTCCAACCTTGTACTTAAAAGAGGACTCGTTAATTCGGACTCCGAGCTTTTTAAATGGTGCCAACAGACCTTGACAGCTAGTTTAGTAACTCCCATTCAAACCAAAAATATTACGTTGTCATTATTGAATGAAAAAGGTCAAATTACGATATCATGGGCCTTTATAAATGCTTATCCAGTGAAATGGGATGTTAGTGAATTGAGCTCTATGGAAAAGAGTATAGCTGTGGAAACACTTGAATTTGCTTATAATTATCTCAAAAAGAATTAACGGAAACGAATACCAGTTCAATAAGATTTTTTACTCGCTTAACACATTTATAAAATGGCATCTTCACCAATAACCGCGAATTCAGGCATAGTCACTTTTCAAGTGCTATCTAACGGAAGTCCGATCAGCGATACTTTCCAGATTAAATCAATCATGGTAACCAAAGAAGTCAATAAAATCAGTAACTGTGAAATTACCTTGTTAGATGGGGATGTAAACAACGAAGACTTCCCCATTAGCGATTCTGATACTTTTTTACCGGGTGCCCAAATAGAAGTTAAAATGGGTTATGAGGGTGTATATGCAACTGTTTTCAAAGGTATAGTGATGAAGCAAGGGCTTAAGGTAAGCCGAGAAAGCGGGCCTATATTAGAGGTGGTGTGTAATGATGAAGCCATTAAAATGACCGTGGGCAGGAAGAACGCCAACTACACCAAAACAACAGACAGTAGTATTATTACTAAGGTAATAGGCAATTATGGTGGATTGACCGCAGATGTAAATGCGACTTCAAATGAACTCCCTGAGGTGGTACAGTATTATGCTACAGACTGGGATTTTATGCTTGCCAGAGCCGAATTCAATGGCTTGATTGTAACTACTGACGGTGGAACAGTGGCTGTTAAAGACCCTAATAATCAAGCTGATGTGGTTTTGGACGTAACCTATGGGAAAGATATTATAGAATTCGATGCCTCTTTGGACGCGACCAATCAGTTTCAAACTGTAACATCAAATGCTTGGGATTTTAATTCTCAAAAAATAGTATCAGGACAAGCACAGCTTTCCAACTATACTCAAGGTAATGTGACTAATAGCAGTTTGGCAAAAGTGATAGGCTTGGATGATTTCCAGCTTCAATCAACCGTTCCATTAGACAACGGTAGCTTGAAAACTTGGGCAAAAGCACAAACGACCAAGTCGAAGTTTTCCAAAATCCGTGGTCAAATGAGTTTTCAAGGTAGCGCATTAGCACTACCCGGTAAGCTGATCAATATCAATGGAATGGGTGACAGGTTTAATGGGGACGCATTTATATCTGGAGTACGACATGTAGTAAGAGATGGAAACTGGATTACTGAAGTAGACATGGGGCTCTCTGCTGAATGGTTTTCAGATAAAGTAAGGTTAGAAGCTCCTTTGGCTTCAGGTTTACTGCCTGGGATACAAGGCTTACAAAACGCAACGGTAAAACGGATAGACCAAGACCCAGATGGAGAATTTAGGGTGTTAGTAGATGTGCCAATTATTGAGCAAAAAGGAGAGGGGATTTGGGCTAGATTTTCGAATTTATACGCAACGAACAATGCTGGATCCTTTTTTTTTCCAGAAATAGGGGATGAAGTCATCTTGGGTTTTCTTAATGAAGACCCTAGGTTTCCAGTGATTTTAGGCTCCCTTTATAACAGTAATAGCAAAGTGCCTCCATATACCCCTGATCAAACCAATAGTACGAAAGCCATTATTTCTAAGAGCCAACTAAAATTCATCTTTGACGATGAAAACAAGGTGGTTACGGTGATCACGCCAGGAAATAATCAAATGGTATGGAGTGACAAGGAGCAGAGCATTACCATTAAAGACCAAAATGAAAATTCAATCGAAATGTCATCATCAGGCATTACGATAAAAAGTGCTTCAAATCTAACTTTCCAAGCAGCAGAGGCTATCAATATCAAAGCAGGAGCAGCGGTAAGTATACAAGCTACAGCGTCTGTTTCGGCCAAAGGAGCGAATGTAAGTATTCAGGCAGATATGGCAGCAGAAGTAAAAGGTGGAATGACTACAACAGTCTCCGGTGGTACTGAAGTATCAATTAAGGGAGCCATGGTAATGATTAATTAAACACACTAAACAAGAACGATATGCCACCAGCAGCACGATTAACCGATTTTCACGAATGTCCTATGGTAACTCCTGGGTTGCCGCCAATTCCGCATGTGGGTGGGCCAATTGTTGGGCCTGGGGCGCCTACTGTATTGATTGGAGGACTACCTGCCGCCAAAGTTGGTGATCTGCTGGTTTGTGTAGGGCCACCAGATGCAATAGTAAAGGGAAGTGCTACTGTAATGATAGAAGGTAGGCCTGCGGCCAGAATGGGTGATTCCACTGCCCATGGTGGAACGATTGTGCTTGGGTTACCAACAGTTCAAATAGGGGGCTAACTTTTTTTTGAATGACCATCAACAACTGCATATTAAAGATGGAATTAACTGAATTCCCAATACTTAGAGATCTAAGCTTATGAATTACGTACAAGAATTAAATAATGCTATCAATAATTCAAATGACCAGTTGATACAAACAGAAATTAATCTGGATCAGGTAAAAAACGCTGCAAAGCTTTCCTTGTATTATGTAGATGAAAATCCAGAAAGAAACGCAACCAACTTTACAGCGGTCAAGGTTATCAATGACCAATCACTGAGCTTAGACGTTAAGTCCGTACAGGGAATTAGCCTGGCCAACAATGCCTTAACAGCTGCCAAACAATTTTTGATTGATTCTGGCCTTGCTACAAGTTGCGTTTCCACTGCTGCAGCCAATATTCAAATTGCTGCTAATTCCATTACCAAACTATCGAGTGATGTAGCAGGCGTATTGGCTGTGGCCAATGCCGCAGATCATAACAGCATAATCCAAGAATCCGTTGAAAAGGCACATAACAAAATAAATATAGCCGCTGAACTGGCAGAGAAATTAAGTTTGATTTCTCTACAGGCGACTATTCAAGCAGCCCAATCTACTGCGAGTACAGTGGTAACTGAAGCCGAACTGGTACTTGCAGCGATGACCAGTCTACAATGTGCTACTTCAAGTCAATACAGTAATTCATTAGAACAATTGAAAGCAGCGCATGCTGGACTTATGGCTGCTTCAAAAACGGTAAAATCTACCTCGGTTTCCTATGACCTGGCCCTTAGTCAGGGGCTGGCCATAAAGAGTACTAGGAAACTGATCAATCAGGTGTCAAATCATAACCTCTTACTTTTCGATTCTGCCAATGTTTCAGAGGGACTAACAAAAAACAATGACTCTAAAAATACACTTGGTGATTCATTTACTATCCAGTTTGATCGGTTTGAGGCCGAAAACCACATTCAGAATTATCGAATGATCATGGTGAGAAGCGATGCCTCAACCTCATTCGATATCAATATTGCAAAAGAACTAAGGATGGGGACTTACTATGAGTTAGAACCCAAGGGCTGCAAAGGCTATTCACGTACCTTTTATCTATTAGGCACGGATCAAGCTTTAATACCATGCGACCCAAATATTGCCAAAGATATAGGGCCTTCTTCCAAGGATGATTTTGAGCATATGGACGTTCAGGGTACTGCAGTCGATTATCAAGGCAAACCTATTGAACGGGGCGTCTATTATGTGGCCTATGTTTATTTGACATACACTAAAGAATATAGAAAGAAATTTGATAGAACATCAGCAGGATACCTTTCTATGCCTTCAGCGCAATGCGCTCTGCAGAAAGAATCTCCAAAATCTCCAAATAATATAGAGAGTTCGAATAAGGACTGCGCATTAACTCTAACACTTCATCAACCGAACGACTATGAAAGGTCTGTGGACTTATCAGCCCAAAAGGCAGCTGCTATATATAACCTTAAAAGGCTAGTTGAAGATGCGAAAAAATCTTTGGCCGAAGCTGAAGCAGTTTATGAGTCGTTTCAGGAAAAGTCAGTATTGTTCGATTCATTGCTTAATAATTCAATTGATCGAATTACAGTGATGACCGACCAAAATAAACTAGCAGTTGATACCAGCCAGAAAGTAAATTCACTTTCAGAAACTGTCAAGACGGCTCTTCAAACGGCTAATAATACTTATTCAG
>CAXBPM010000264.1:0-5191 GCA_963977345.1 uncultured Roseivirga sp. | reverse complement strand
TTACTTTAAGTGAGTCTTCCAATTGCTCAAAATTAAGCCAGTTGATTTGATTCGTCTTTTGAGCACATAGCCGACTCGATCCAACAGAGAAAACACTCAGCCAGATTAGAAGTACTAATGATTTGTTTAACACCTGTTTTGGCATGCCGAACTAGTTGGATTTAACTTTCAGCCCAAAGAAAAAGGTGCGAGGCAGACTTGGGCCATAGACGTAATTACTATCCCGGTTTTTGCCGTAGTCAAAATCACTTTGGTAGGCATCAAACACATTCTTAACCCCTCCAAAAAATTCAAGTCCAGTTTTGATTTTAGGCAATTCAATTGTGTGTCCAACTCTTATTCCTAACTCTGTAAAAGTGGGAGAGGTGTAGTATTTATCTTCGCTGTTCCCTGTGTTTGGCCCACCAAAATGAGCCAATTCCATGATGCCCGTATAGACTAAGTTTCCGCTTAATGACCAGTTTTTAGCTGGCATGTAAGTAAGTGTGGCATAACCATAATTGGTTGGCGTTCTTAGAAATTCACGCTTCTCAGGCAGCCCTTCAATGTTTTCTACTGGAGAAGTAAATAAGCTCGATTGTATGGTAAACCCAGCGTCTACTTCAAATACATAATCGAAATTAGCCCTGGCTTCTAGCGTAATGCCCTGAACCGTAGCACCATCACCATTTCTTTTTTCAAAGCGTTCACCAAAAGCATCTGTTCCCAAGGGAGCAAGGAAGAAAGCATCCTTGAGATTCGTATAGAATCCCTCTAGCGTAAATCCAGCAATGAAATGTTCTGTTGCTTTATCATAATTGAATGAGGCTGTCAGACTATTAGATCGCTCTTCCATTAGATTATCAGACAATGAAATTCGGGAAATTCCACCTCCTGCAAAAGCAATATGAAGATCAGCATCAAAGGCCTGTGGTGCTCTAAATCCTGTTCCCCAACCTAGCCTGATTTGGGCAGTAGGTTTCAATTTATAGAGAAGCGATACCCTAGGACTGAAAATGGCTTTATCCATTAAGTTGTGCTTGTCAAGCCTAAAACCTGTAAGCAAATTCAGTTGCGGACTAACATCCCAATCATATTGAACAAAGGTTCCTATATTTTTGGTGGTTTGATCAATAAGGTAATTATAAGCCTCAATCTCATCGTAAACCTTGTCGTAGACATATTCGGCACCAAAGGTTAATACTGCATTTCCACCTAAGAATTCATCAAACCTATTGTTCATTTGAACACCTCCTTGATGTGTCACCACATCTGAAACACCATAAGGAGGATTGACAAGGAAGTCCTCTAATTCTTGACCACCATCAGGAATGATTCCTGTGTAATGCTGACGGTCTGTTTTTTGGCCACCGTAATAGAAAATGAGGGAGTTCTTGTCTTCATTAAAGTTCACCTGATAGTCTAGGCTGCCCATGAAAATGTTATGCGTCCTCTCTTCCGACTGCTCCGCCAAATGAGCGGGTTTCTTTACCATTTCACCACCAAAGCGATATTCGTTGATACTACTCAAGCTTATGGAAAGCTTCTGATCCTTTGTGGGTAAATAGAAAAGGTTAGTGCCGAAGGATGTGTTTTTTAACTCTGGAGCTTCTGAAAAATTATCACCGTTGGCATCATAAGCTTGTCTCGTTCTATTGTTTACAAAGAAAGTTGCACCAGCGTTTTCATCCTCATTGATTAAAGTAGCATTTCCAGAAAGGATATTGTCAGCCGCTTGGCCATCTATACTTTGAAAGGTATTGGTAAGTGTATAGTCATTGCTATCTGGAATTTTTGTGATCACGTTTACTGTACCGCCAATAGCACTTGAACCATATAATGCAGAGACACCGCCTCTCACAACTTCAATACGCTCGATCATATTGGCAGGAATTTGCTCCATTCCATACAGCCCCGTAAGCGGACTAAATATTGGACGTCCATTAATCAGTATTTGAGAGTAGCCGCCTTGTAAACCATTCATTCTGAGTTGGGTATAGTTACAGGTTTGGCAATCCGTTTCAACACGCAAACCGGGTTGGAAACGTAAACCTTCCGATAGATTTGTGGCCACCACTCTGTCGAGTTCTTTGCTGTCCATCAGGTTCACAATCACAGGAGTGTTAACTCTTCTTTTGGCAGTTCTTGTCCCCGTAACAACTACTTCATTAAGGTTTAATTTACTTTCTGTTAAGATCAGATCGAGTGCGAGGTCTTTTCCTGCAATGACCTCGATGGGTTGATTATAGTTTTGAAAACCAATGGAAGTCACGGCTAAAGTGTGTTTTCCAGGCGGTATTTTTTCTAACTTGAATTTACCTCTAGCATCTGTACTAGTTCCAATATCGGTGTCTACCACAACTACGGTTGCATATGGAAGAATATCAAATTGGTCGCGAATAACGCCCGATACACTTCCTGTTTGAGCATATGAAGGTGTAGTTAGGGACGTTACTGTAAGAACGAGGAGTATAAGATATTTCATTAGCTGGAGTTGATAGAGGCTTCGAGTATGTTTATTTGAGTTACAAAACTAATATGTTAGACTAATCTAACAAATGTATTCTGAACAAATTTTATACTTTTGCTTCAGAGAAATGAAAAAGGCATGGCTTCACAAACTGAAGAAAATTATTTAAAGGCGTTATACTCCTTATCTGTCGGGAAAACTGACGTTAATATTTCTGAATTAAGCGCAGCACTTAACGTGAGTAAGCCTACGGTAAATAGTATGGTCAAAAACCTTAAAGGCCAAGGTTTGGTGAAGTATGAAAAGTATAAACCGCTTTCGCTCACAGCCAAAGGCAGAAAGGCTGCCGCACTAATCGTTCGTAAGCATAGGCTTACGGAAATGTATTTGGTTGAAAAAATGGGTTTTGGTTGGGAGGAAGTACATGAAATTGCCGAACAATTAGAACATGTCAATTCATCTGTACTTTTTGATAGGATGGATGAGATCATGGATCACCCTATGGTCGACCCCCATGGTTCTCCAATTCCTGATAAGCATGGAAACATTTCAGAAACTCAATACGAACCACTAAGTAAATTCACTTCCGGACGAAAGGTGAAGTTCACCGCTTTGGCCCATTCTTCTACAGAGTTCTTGAAATTTTTGAATAGCCGCGAACTCAGTCTAGGCACTGAATTAGAGATTAAATCCATTGAACCTTATGATGGAAGCATGGTTTTAAGCTATCAAAACCACGCTTCTGAAACTTTCACGCAAGCTGTGTGCGAAAGCCTTTTGGTGGAAAGAGTAAGCTAGAACTGAATCATTTTATTACTTCACCTGATTACTGGTAACGTAATAATTACGATCTACTTCTACGGTTTGAATTGCACTATCAAACTTTTTGCTCTGAGCTTTTGTAGAAGGTTTAACCCTTACTTTTTTCCCGTTTACCATAATATCTACTGGCATATCAAAGCCGTTGACAACATTTTTCCACTGATAAGAAAGACTGTTTCCTTCAATGCTGTATTCAAGTTCAGGAATCATAGTATCTCTCAAATACTGATCAAATACTTTTGATAAATTGGTGCCAGACTTTTTCGAAATGTAATTCTCGATTTGAGCTGTGGTGACCGTTTGATGGTAGAATTCCTTGTTCAGGCCTCTTAAAATCCCTCTCCATTTTTCATCATTATCAATAATGGTTCTGATGTTATGGAGCATGTTGGCGCCT
This sequence comes from uncultured Roseivirga sp., assembly GCA_963977345.1. Classification (GTDB taxonomy): domain Bacteria; phylum Bacteroidota; class Bacteroidia; order Cytophagales; family Cyclobacteriaceae; genus Roseivirga. The sequence goes on along the minus strand of CAXBPM010000264.1, from coordinate 1,523 downwards.
TTGTAGTACATATCGCTCGAGCCAGAGGAGTTTACACCATATGTTCCAATAATTGGTTTGTCGTTTACTATGTTTTTACGAATGCCCACCACATAGTCTTGACTCGCCTCTTTGCCAAAATGGTAATCCACATACAGGTTTTCCGAATAAGAGGTGAAGCCTTCATGCACCCACATATCGGCCATGTCTTTATAGGTAATATTATTGGCGAACCACTCATGACCAGATTCGTGAATAATGATAAAATCGAATTTCAATCCCCAACCACTTCCACTCACATCGCGGCCTAAGTAACCATTTGCATACTTGTTTCCATAAGTAACAGAACTTTGGTGTTCCATGCCCAAATAAGGTACTTCTACCAATTTATAACTGTCTTCATAAAAAGGGTAAGGGCCAAACCAATGCTCAAAAGCTTTCAACATAAGTGAGGCTTGTTTAAACTGCTCTTTGGCCTTATCTAAGTTTTCGCGCAGCACATAATAATCGCAATCAAGCGGGCCATTTTCTCCATCAAAGACTTCTGAAAAGTGAACATAATCACCAATATTCATATTCACACCGTAATTGTTGATTGGGTTATTTACGAACCAGTTATAGGTTTTGGTCTGATCCGCATTTTGATCTACCGACCTCAATCTGCCATTTGAAACATTCATCAAATGTTCGGGTACAGTCACACTAATGAGCATACTGTCTACCTCATCGTACATATGGTCTTTATTGGGCCACCAAAGGCTGGCGCCATCACCTTGGCAACTGGTAGCAATAAAGTCTAAACCATTGCTGTCTTTTTTCCAAGTCACGCCTCCGCTCCAGGGTGGGTTTTTGCTGATTACTGGATTGCCTTCAAACTCAATTAATATCTCATTAATGCTGTTTTTGGTTTGCTTTTGACCGAGTTCAATGAAATAAGCATTTCCATCTTGCTCTACCTTCAAATCCTTCCCCGCTTGCGTTACTTTTGTAATCCGCATAGGATACTGCAAGTCAATCTGCATGCGTTGTGCTGACTTCAAGACTTTGTACTGCACCAAATTTGTCCCTTTCAAAAACTTCTGATCGATGTCCGTATTGATGGAAAGGTGATAATAGGTCAGGTCCCACCACTCACGTTCAGGAGTGATACTTCCCCGTAGAGAATCTTGACGGGTAAAGTCTTGAGCACTTAAAGAGGTGCAAAAAACAAGGCATAAAATAAGGTAGGTATATCTCATTGCTTAAATTTTGATTGAAATTAAGAATTATTGAGACCACTTTAATTCCTGTGAATGAATAAAAACCACAGAAAATTAAAATTGAATTATTATGTTGGTTTTGGAACGGCTTTTAGCTGTTCTGATGTTAGGAGAAAAATCCATTTTATGTAAATCATTTACCTCTTATGCTTACACCTTTCGAAACAAAGATTCATGAGTGCCTTATTATCAAACGGTATTCAAAAATCACCTATTTTAATGAGTACCATGAGTTTCACTCGGTGAATGCCTTGATCAAAAGTATTGGTAACCATGGGGATAGTG
>CAXBPM010000263.1:0-5208 GCA_963977345.1 uncultured Roseivirga sp. | reverse complement strand
GCTTTCCATTCTTCTACAGTTCTCTTCTGAGTTTCAATATCTCTAGGAACACTGATGTGAATACTGTTGTAAGGATTGCTATAAAGCGCTTCCCGCTGTTTTTTCGAAACTACATCGAAAAGGGGGGAAGCTAGCTCTTCAATCTTTGTTGATAAATCGCTGTTATATCGCCAAGCGCGAAAGGGTTTTATTCTTGCCATAATGGTTAATCGCGTACTCTTAATTTCCAGTTACTTGAGGTGGTATTGCTTTTTACTTTAAGGTTGTTGTCGCTTTTTTCTTCAACTGTTAAAGCTGCTAAAACCAATGCAATATCATGGTGTTCTGGATTTAGCTCCTGGAGTAATTCAGGTTTGTAATATGTTTCTACAAATTTGGTGTCGAATTTTCCCGAGGTAAAGGCCTCGTGCTTGATGGCGAACTCACAGAAATTCAATGTGGTTTTAAAGCCAGTTATTTCATATTCCTGAATGGCTTTCACCATTCGCTCAATGGCTTCCGCTCTATCTTTTCCTGTGGCAATTAGTTTAGCGATCATGGGATCGTAATAGATAGGAATATCCATTCCTTCCTCAAAACCATCATCCACCCTAATGCCAGGACCTTCAGGTCTTTTATAGGTACTCAAATATCCAATGTCTGGAAGGAAGTTATTAGTAGGGTCTTCGGCATAAACTCTTACTTCTAGTGAGTGTCCTTTTATTTTAAGGTCTTCTTGCTTGAAACTCAAAGGATGTCCCTCAGCAATTCTGATTTGTTCTCTTACAAGATCAACGCCTGTAATTTCTTCCGTAACAGGGTGTTCTACTTGTAGACGAGTATTCATTTCTAAGAAGAAGAAATCTAAATTTTCGTCAACTATAAATTCTACCGTACCCGCACTATAATAGTCGCATGACCTGGCTACCCCTAGCGCTGCTTCGCCCATTGCTTTTCTCTTTTCTGGAGTAAGAATGGCAGAAGGGGCTTCTTCAATTACTTTTTGATGTCTTCTTTGAATAGAGCATTCACGCTCAAAAAGGTAGACCAAGTTTCCGTGCTTATCACCTAATACTTGTATTTCAATGTGGCGAGGGGAGGTGATGAATTTTTCAACGAAAACGGCACCATTACCGAAGGAAGATATCGCTTCGCTAATGGCGCGTTTCATTTGCTCCTCAAGCTCTTCCGGATTTTCAACAACCCGCATACCTTTACCACCACCACCAGCACTGGCTTTTATAAGTATTGGGTAGCCTACTTGCTCGGCAATTTTTCTTGCTTCCTCAGGGTCGGTTACTGCATGGTTTACACCAGGAACCATGGGTACATTATATCCTGCAACGGTCTCTTTTGCAGAAAGCTTGTCGCCCATTACTTCGATGGCTTTTACTGAGGGACCAATAAAAAGCACACCATTTTCTTCTATAGCTTTTGCGAACCCAGCGTTTTCGGAAAGGAAACCATAACCAGGGTGTACAGCATCTACTGATAAGTCTTTACAAATTTGAATGATCTTGTCAGCCATTAAATAAGACTGTGCAGAAGGAGGAGGGCCTACATTTACGGCTTCATCGGCATAGCGTACATGTGGTGAATTACGGTCTGCATCGCTATATATGGCCACGGTTTTGATTCCCATTTCTCGGGCAGTTTTCATTACCCTGATGGCGATCTCTCCTCTGTTGGCTACTAGAATTTTCTGTATTTTCCTGATTTCCATTCCCTTCAAAATTTTCCCTACAATGCTAATTAATTATCTGCTAAAATCTAAGTTTGTACTCGTGATATATACACGCGGTTTTTTGATAAATGGCGTTTATAGTGTTACATTTGCAGCCTTATTTGTTACTTAGGTTAATCAACTTAAAGTCTAAAGGAATTGGATCTATTTGAAAAATTACTTGCTGATAACGGCCCTCTAGGGAAACACTCAGAGATATCAGAAGGGTACTTTATGTTCCCTAAATTGGAAGGTGAAATTGCTCCTCGAATGAAGTTCATGGGCAAGGAAGTCCTTACCTGGAGTTTAAATGACTATTTGGGCTTAGCAAACCTGCCAGAAGTGAGAGAGGCAGATGCTAAAGCTGCTGCGGACTGGGGTTTGGCTTACCCAATGGGTGCTAGAATGATGTCTGGTAATACAGTTTACCATGAAGAATTAGAGCAGAACTTAGCCACTTTCGTGGGCAAAGAGTCTGGTTATCTACTGAATTACGGATACCAAGGAGTACTTTCAATTATTGATGCCTTAGTAGACCGTAAAGATGTAATCGTTTATGATGGAGAGTCTCACGCCTGTATTATCGATGGTGTAAGATTGCACATGGGAAAACGTTTTGTATTTCCACATAACGATATCCAAAACCTTGAAAAACAACTTGAAAGAGCTACCCGCTTAACCAAAGAAACTGGTGGAGGAATTTTAGTGATTACCGAAGGAGTATTTGGGATGACTGGTAATTTGGGTGCACTAAATGAAATAGCTGCCCTAAAATCTAAGTTTGACTTCAGACTTTTTGTAGATGATGCGCATGGTTTCGGAACCATGGGAGCCACTGGAGCAGGAACTGCTGAACACTTAAATTGTATAGATGAAGTGGATTTGTACTTCTCAACCTTCGCTAAGTCAATGGCCGCCATTGGTGCTTTCGTTGCAGGAGATAAGAAGATTATCCATTACCTTAAATATAACCTGAGGTCTCAGATTTTTGCAAAGGCATTACCTATGCCATTTGTAATTGGTGGTCTGAAAAGATTGGAGATTATAAAGACTCAGCCACAGCATAAAGAAAAGCTTTGGGAAATTGTTAATGCACTTCAAGGCGGCTTGCGAGCAAAAGGCTTTAGTATTGGGACTACTAAATCGAGTGTAACTCCGGTTGTACTGAACGGAACCATAGGCGAAGCGGCATCGCTAAGTAAGGACTTAAGAGAGAACTTTAGTATTTTCTGTTCGGTAGTTATTTACCCTGTTGTTCCAAAAGGAATGATCATTTTAAGATTGATTCCAACAGCATCGCATAGTATGGAAGATGTGAGTGAAACTATCGCTGCATTTGAGGCGGTAAAGGGTAAGTTAACCAGTGGTGAATACAAAAATGCGGAGTTGGCGGCAGCCTTTGGAGAGTAATCGTAAAAAAAAGTGCCCTGACTGTTGCAAATAGAGTATTTTGATTTAAATTGCTATCCAAACAAACATTTTTCAACAACCTTAAAAGCACAAATAATATGAGCAGATTTAGCGAAGTAAAAAACTTAATTGACTCTTTAGAGGGTGATTTCGACAAGTTCTACGACAAAAAAAATCAAGCTGCGGGTACTAGAGTAAGAAAAGGAATGCAAGACCTTAAGAACTTAGCTCAAGAAATTCGTATTGATGTTCAAAACATTAAGAACGAAGGATAATTATATATCTTTTGATAAATTAAAAGAAAGGCCAGTCGTTAGACTGGCCTTTCTTTTTTGATAGCCATTTAGCTTACAATAACTCTTTAATCTTTGTTTTAAGCTCTTCTGAGGCAGATAATAGAGGCATTCGAACGTGGTTCTTACAAATGCCTAGCTCTTCTAAAACCTGTTTTACCCCCACAGGATTACTTTCAATGTACATCAACGGGTTGATGTCAATTAACTCAAATGTAGCTTGACTTGAGGCTTTAAAGTCACCTGAAAGTCCCGCTTTTGTGATGCGTTTAAAGGTTTCTGGGAAGGCATTTGCCAACACAGAAATGACACCGACCGCTCCAGTGGCCATCATTGGAGTCGTCAATAAATCGTCCCCAGAAATTAATAAAAATCCCGATGGAACACCTTTTGAAATGGTCATGCATTGGGTTAAATCTCCTGAAGCTTCCTTGATTGCTACGATATTTTTATGCTCAGCTAAGCGTAATGTAGTGTTTGCTGATATATTCGATTGCGTTCTGCCCGGTACGTTATATAAAATTACAGGAACGGGTGAATCATCTGCAATCATTTTAAAATGCTGATAAATCCCTTCTTGACTCGGCTTATTATAGTAGGGGCTGACAGATAAAATGGCACAAACGCCATCTAAATCTGTTGATTTAATAGTGTCTAAAACGGACTGAGTGTTGTTTCCTCCAATGCCATAAACAATGGGTAAACCTGCCTTATTGTTGTTCTTTACAAATGAGAGGATTTTAGCTTTTTCAGCGGTTGTAGTTGTTGCCGATTCACCCGTGGTGCCTTGAACAACATAGTAATCGACTCCTTTGGCTGTATGTTCTAAGAGCTTTAAAAGCCCATCAAAATCAATGCTTAAGTCTTCGTTAAACGGAGTGACAAGGGCCACTCCCGTACCTTTTAATGCTTCCATATTCTTTATTTCAATGCGTTTACATAAATAAGCATTTGGTCTGATAAGTTCTTCAGGCCAGCACTTTTGTTGATTTTAATCATGAGGTCATAAATGCCCTCTCCTTGATCAGAGTAGCAGCCCACTTTCCAGTTTGCCTTTGACTTCACTAGTAAAGATTTGATCATCGGGTTGATGTCGAAATCCAGATGAAACAAGAAATCAAACGGTTCATCCATAAAGGAAATGGCTGTTTGAGATTGTATTTTCCCAAATAGATTGAAGTCCGCTTTGCTGAATGTTGGGTTTTCTGTTGTAGGCTGAATTTTTTTGATGGGGTTGAAGCACAAAAAACTAACTGATTTGTTACTTCCCAATGATTCAGCGAACTCACGAATAGATTTTTCCTTCTGGCTGTCTTCCCAAGAGTATATTATCCCGATTTTCTCTGACTCAGAAAACAACTTGAAACCCTCCTGGGATTTTCTGTTTAGGGTTGACGATGATTTATCGAATAATGACATCAATTATTGATCATATGAATGAATTCTTCTTCCGAAATTATTTTAATTCCTAGGGTGGTGGCTTTCTCTAGTTTAGAAGGCCCCATTTTATCTCCTGCTACTAAGTAGTCCAGTTTTTTACTAATGGAAGAAATGACTTTACCTCCATTGGCCTTGATTTTTTCTTGAAGTTCATCCCTAGAAAACTGAGTAAATACCCCAGAAATAACAAAGGTTTTTTCAGCGAAAATATTGCTTTCTGGTGCTATTATTTGCGACTGATCTGTTTCTAACTGAACACCGGCTTGTTTTAATTTCTCAATGGTTTTTATATGGTCTTCATTCTTAAAGAACTCGATAACACTTTGGGCTATTCTATCACCGATTTCATCTACAGCAATGAGA
>CAXBPM010000262.1:0-5224 GCA_963977345.1 uncultured Roseivirga sp. | reverse complement strand
CAAAAAAGTCGGCATAGGGCTGAAAGTTTCCTGAGACTGGTGGTTTAACCCTGATCAGCCCAAGCATATAGGCCATTTCATTATTTCTTCTGATCCTCACATCACCTAAATCCTCCCCATGCCATCCATCGCGTACTTCCGAGCCGTAGCGAGTTACACCAAGCATACCGCCCAAGTGAATAGGAGAGCCATTGATTTGAAAGGCGATATCGGAACTGATACCACCACCCCAAATTCCGGGGGAGTCTTTTTTTAGTTCCCCCACTGGCGCAAAGCCATTTAAACTTAGACCGAAAGTAGATTGGCCATTTGAGAACATAGGGAAAAAGAGAAGTAGGGCAGGTATTAAAAAGTATTTTGACATGTTGTTGGTTGTTTTGACTTTTGGTCTTAAGCCAATAATGTGCCAAAAATTAAATACAGGTAATACTAAAATATTTTGATAGCAATCTAAAATAATTAGTATTTTTAGCTTTTAAAATCTTTGACATGAGCATAGTTTCGGAAAACATTAAGCACCTACGAAAACTTAAAAATTGGACGCAGGGTGATTTTGCGGAAAAAATTGACATTAAGCGATCACTTGTTGGAGCATATGAAGAAGGTAGGGCAGACCCTCGACTGAATAACCTACTCAATATGTCGAAGGTGTTTAAAGTGCCTGTAGATTTTTTAATTTCGAAAGACCTTTCGAACCTTAATGAAGAGCAAATTCTGAAATTAGCAGCCCCTCGAAAACCATCTTCAAAAGTGCTCTCTATTACGGTGGATAGCAATAATGAAGAATTGATTGACCTGATTCCTCAAAAGGCGTCTGCAGGGTATTTGAATGGCTATGCTGATCCGGAGTATTTGGAAGAACTCCCAAAGTTTCAGTTGCCAAATTTACCGAAGTCGGGTACTTACAGGGCTTTTGAAATTACTGGTGATTCTATGCTTCCACTTAGGCCTGGTACTATTGTGATTGGTAAGTATTTGGAAGATGTGACTGATATTAAGAATGGACGTTGCTATGTTATTCTTTCCAAAGAAGAAGGAGTGGTGTACAAACGCGTTTTTGATTATACTTTGGAAAACGGAAAGCTCTTTTTGGTGTCAGACAATAAATCTTATTCACCATACGATATTCCGGTGAGTGATGTAATTGAAATTTGGGAAGCTAAAGCGTACTTGAGTATGGACTTGCCTGATTATTCAGACGATAAGATGGACTTTGAGCAATTGAAAAGTATTGTTTTGGAACTTCAACAGGAGGTGATTAAGCTGAAAGACCCCAATCCAAGGCTGAATTAGCCTATTCTATTTCTAATTGCTCAGAAAGGGCGAGTCTATCAATTTTTCCTGAAGCTGTTCTGGGTAGTATGTCAATTAAATACAGCGCATTAGGTTTATGGTATTTCTCTAAAATCGGGTCGATGGCGGATTTCAGTTCTTCAATAGTCCTGTTGTGCTTATTAACGATTACCGCTACATAGGTTTCGCCAAGCTGCGGATGACTTTTCTTTAAGAGAACCACTTCGGTGTCTAGCAGCTCGCTAAGCTGATTTTCAAGCTGATCTAAATGTATTTTTATTCCGCCAGAATTGATCACAAAATCAGCCCTGCCCAGCCATTTAAATTCAGAGCCACATAGTTCCACCACATCATTGGTTTGAATACATTGGTTAAGAGTAACATCGCCTTTTATTCGTAAGCAATCGCGTTCATCTATTTCAACTGAAATGCCATCTAACACTTTAAAGAAGTCACTTCTATGTGATCCATTCATCGCTTTTAGGGCAATGTGCGAAACCGTTTCCGTCATTCCGTAAGTGCTAAAAACCTGAGTGGAGAGCGATTGTATATCGGCTTCCAGTTGTGAACTAATTGGCGCACCACCTACAATAATGGTTTCAATGTTGTCCAGTTGCTTTCTTCCCTTTTTAGTAGTCATCATGCGCTCAAGCTGAAGTGGGACAAGGGCCACAAAAGAGAACTTTGCATCGTCCTCTAAATGTTCCTCTGGGTTTGAGTTTGGGGGAACTAGCGTAAGATTCCATTCAAGCTCCATCGCACGCACCAACATCATTTTACCTCCGATAAATTCTGGGTTGATGCACAGTAAGGCCGAAATGTTTTTATCTAGGTTTAAGGCTTTGGCAGTTCTTTTGGCGCTGGCGATCATCTGCGATCTAGAGATGTAAATGGTTTTGGGTTTTCCAGTTGAACCAGAGGTGTTTTGAGCAAAACTTTCCTTGCCAGTACGCCATTCATTTATGAACTTAGCGGCTGAAATATAGGACTCATCATGGCTTGGTTCTTGTGTTAAAAGCAATTTTGAAAAACTATTTTTTGTCCCATTCCAAATCAAATTGCCGCTCATAGGCCAATTTTAGTTCATTATGATTAGAGTTCAAACCTTAACGTTCGCCTTTCTCGTATTTCTAACTTTTTCAGTTTTTAGTCAGGGCACATCTCAGTTCGTTATCAAGGGAAATGTTTCAGACGGGCAGACTGGAGAAACACTTCCTTTTGCTTCTGTATTTTTGGCCAATACTACGGTCGGTACAGTAACGAATGATAAGGGAGACTTTGTGCTCCGTGTACCAAAATCGGGCTCATATGATTTGATTATCAAGTTTGCAGGCTACAAGACCTTCGTCAAGTCCATCCAATTTTTCGAAGCTCAAACCTTTGAGATCAATGCAAATCTAGAAGTGGAAACTAGAGAAGTGAGAGGGGTAACCGTAACTGCCAAAAAGGATGAAGAATGGAAGCGTAATCTTGAAGATTTCAAAATGGGCTTTTTAGGAACATCCGCCTTTGCCAGAGAGTGTAAGATACTTAATGAAGAAGTAATTGATTTCTATTTTGATGAAGAGAAAAATGTTTTCGAAGCCTTTGCTAGTGAGCCACTTATTATTGAAAATAAGGCACTAGGATATAAAATAAAGTATGTTTTGGAAGGCTATATGGTGTACTTCACTGAGAAATATTCGTCCTATTGGGGTTACCCGTCTTATGAAGAATTAAGAGGAGATAAGAAGCCAAGAGCAAGGTGGTTGAGGAATAGAGAAGTCGCTTATATGGGTTCTGTGGATCATTTTTTTAGCAGTCTTTTTAATAATAGGCTTAAGGAAGATGGCTATATGGTTCAAATGGCTAAGGATGTTGATGGGAAAAGGTATTTGGATAGAAATGAACTGGATTTATACCAGTTTGTAAAACCGGGTTCGACAGCAAACTCTAAGCGCTTGGAGTTTGAGAATATTCTCTACGTCACTTATACTAAGGAATTGATCCCTAGTGATATGGGGGTTTCTATCAATGTTTCTGGTGTGCCTGTTTCAGGTAATAAACAACGCTCACACTTTTTACTTCTTGAGGGGAAAACTTATATAGAATTTGAGCAGAATGGTTATGTATATAATCCGCTCGACTATCTAGTATCGGATTATTGGGGCGTTGAAAAGATGGGTGATTTAATGCCTATCGATTATATGAACACTCGTTCTGCTAATAAGTAAATGGTTTTATGCCTTAAAGGTATCTAAAATAGCTTTTTTGTATTCAGCAAACACTTCTGTATTTCGTTCTGAGTTAGTTTGAATTTCAAGAATTTTGGCGTTTTTAGATGCGCTATAAAACTCTTCTAAGCACCCTTTCAAATCTTTTAAATTCGAGCAACAGTGGTATTCAAAACCAAAGTCCTTTGCTGTGTTTTCGGCATTTAGTTTTTGCTTGGTTTCGAAATATTCTTCTAGCTCAGGCTGTCTTTTTGGGCCGTCAATCATTCTGAAAATCCCTCCTCCATGATTGTTAAAAACAATCACGCGTAAGTTCTTGAGGTTATAGTTATGCCAAAAAGCATTTCGGTCATAGAAGAAAGCCATATCTCCGGTAAATAATACGACAGGCAATTTTTGAGATAACGCTGCTCCAACAGCAGTGCTATTACTGCCATCTATTCCGCTGGTTCCTCTGTTAGCAAAAACCTCTGTCTGCTTATTCTTAGGAGCGCCAATAATGTTGGCATAGCGAATGGCCATACTGTTCGCGAAATGTAGTTTTGCTTTATTCGGAACCATGTTCAGCACGGTGTTGAAGGCTTGGAATTCACTGAATTTCTTCATTTTCATGAAGTCAGCTTTTCCTTTTTCAACAGTTTGATTGGCCTGTTGCCATTGATTTAAATAACTGAAACTGCCTTTTCCACCTACATGTTGAGCAAATTCAGCAAAGAAAATGGCTGGATCCATTTTAATCAAATCAGTCAAGTGTTGAAGACTGTCATTCAATTTTTCAGAAGAAGAAATATGCCAATGTTCTTTAGGAGGATTGTCCCTTAAGTAAAGTTTTAGATTTTTCGAAATCAAAGATTTACCAACTGTAATCAGTAGGGTTGGAGCCAATTTCTTATGTGCAGTGTTGAGCTGAGGGTTTAAAAAAGAGTCTTGGTTATGGATCACTTCAGGTAAATCATGCTGATTGGAGATGACATCTGCAATAATTGGAATGCCTGCTTTTTCAGCAAAGCGATAAAGTGCGGTGTGCAGTGAACTAGAATATCCCATTTGACCAAGCACAATGGCCTTTCTTGTATGGCTTTGCCATTTTTTCCCAAGATCCATCCATTGCGTGAGATGAATAGCCCCTTCCATTGGAGTGTTTTTTATGATCCGCACTTCGGGGAAACTCACGACTTCATTTGAATCAGGATAGAACGGTTCTCTTATGGGGACATTGATATGAACAGGTCCTTTTCTGCTTATACTCGCATTAATGGCTTCGTTGATCATTCTATTGCAATGCCATTTGGCATCCTCATGATTTACTTCAGCCGGAAAATCATAACTGGCCAAAACATGCTTCCCATAAATATTTGATTGTTGAATCGTTTGCCCGTCATACTGATTTGTCCATTCAGGAGGACGATCTGCGGTAAGGATCAACAAGGGGATTTCCTGATAAAAGGCTTCGGCTATAGCAGGGGCATAATTATAGGCTGCTGAACCTGAGGTGCAGATCAAGGCGACTGGTTTGCCCTGTTGCTGCGCCATTCCCATAGCGATGAAAGCCGCAGAGCGTTCGTCAGAAATAATTTTGGTCTCAATTTCTGGATGACGCACAAAGGCCAAAGTAAGCGCAGCAGATCTAGAGCCCGGTGAAATGATAGCCGATTCAATGCCATGTGCGGCACATACACTTGCGATATCGTAGATGTGTTGAAGGATCAAGATTCTGA
>CAXBPM010000261.1:0-5237 GCA_963977345.1 uncultured Roseivirga sp. | reverse complement strand
ACCAAGAAGCTTTAGAAACTGTCGCACAATTGAAGGAGTTGTATGAAAGCATTGGCTATCGCACCCTACTCATTTCTGTGTTAGAAGAACAAGGTCTTGATGAAATTAAGGCTGCACTGAAAGGCAAGACTTCTTTAATTTCTGGCCATTCTGGTGTTGGTAAATCTTCATTATTGAATGCCTTAGTGCCTGAACTAGGTTTAAGAATTGGCGAAGTTTCCACCTTTGCCAATAAAGGCACACACACCACCACCTTTGCCGAGATGTTTGAAACTGAAGATGATGCTCGAATCATAGATACCCCTGGAATTAAAGAACTGGGCTTGGTAGAGATGGGGCAAGAAGAAATCAGCGATTACTTCCCTGAAATGAGGGCTTTTTTAGGGCAGTGTAAATTCAATAATTGCTTACACGTAAACGAACCCGGCTGCGCAGTATTGGAAGCCTTTGTGAATGGAGAAATTGCCGATTCACGCTACATGAGTTACCTCAGTATGCTAGAAGATTCTGACAATAGAAGATAATTTATTTCATTAATTCATGCTTGAATAAAACATGAATACAAAATCATTTTTCTATACTATCTTGGTAGGCCTATGACCGCTGAGCAACTTTCAGAAAGCGCAATACTTTGGCTTTCCAAACCTATTAACTCAAATGCTGAAGACGCCATACAATGCGCGAATAAACTCCTAAGCGATTTACAATCCATGGTGGAGAAAAACCGAAATTCAAAACGAACTATTGGACCTCTGTTAGGAAAAGTAAAAGCGATGCAGAAGCGCATCTCCAACTTGGAACTTATGAATTGGGTGAACATTGGCAATGGTCATTTGGCAATTGGCCACCGACCAAGCACCAAACTTACAGAAGACCTAAAACTTCAGAACACCACCCATGTTTTAACATTACTTTCCGAAGGAGAAGGTGCTGAAAAGATTAAAGTCTTAGTCGATAAATCAAATTTAGAGTGGCTGTGGCTCCCCATGGAAAGCGCAAAACCTTTGGCAGAAGATAGATCTGAAGAGCTAAAAGCGCTATTCTCGAGTATGGAAGCAAGCCTTGAAGCTGGGGCGAAAATATATGTCCATTGTTCCGCTGGCATCCACAGAACAGGGATGATCAGTTATGCGTTTTTACGGTTTATAGGACTGAGTCCCGAAGACTCCAAGATGAAAATTAAAGAAATGCGCCTCGATACTCATGAAGGTGTTGGAGAAGAACGAACCGCTTGGGGTGATGAGATAGTATCTAAGCTAAAAAAAGTAACCGCCTAATAAAACAGGAGCACAATGATTCATCATACTCCTGCTTCATTTGAATTTGGCTGACTACGAACTCATTCGATCACTAACGTATTCAATTTTGGTTTTACCATGCTCGAGCGGCTTTCCGTCTTCGCCTAAGTTTACCATTGTGATTTTGGCAATACTCAGAATATCTTCTCTGGTAAGTTTATTACGCACTTCACACCTTAATGTGATCGAAGTCCGACCAAATGTCACCGCTTCAATTCCAATCTCAATAATATCGCCTTGACGAGGTGCATTAATGAAATTGATTTCAGAAATAAACTTGGTTACAACATGCTTATTCTCAAGCTGCACAATGGTATAAAGTGCCGCTTCTTCATCTATCCATTCCAAAAGCCTACCTCCAAACAAAGTTGAGTTAGGGTTTAAATCTCCGGGTCTTACCCATTTTCTAGTGTGGAAGTTCATATATGTCTCTGAGAGTTTTAACCTTGACTAATAATTTATTGTTGACACAAATTTCCGCCTTTCGGAACTATTAATCAAATTAATGGTATCTATATTAGTATAGACTAAAACTATACAATGACCTTACAACAACTCGAATATGTGGTTGCGCTTGATACGCATCGTCACTTTGTAACCGCAGCTACCCACTGCTTTGTAACCCAGCCCACACTAACACTTCAGGTTAAAAAGCTTGAAGAGGAGATGAACACCCTAATCTTTGATCGTTCGCGTCACCCAATCGTGCCCACCCCAACTGGCGTATTGATCATTAGTAAAGCCAGACAAATTTTGAGAGAAGCCCATCAATTGAAAGAATTGGTCAACTCAGAAAAAGACACCATTACTGGAAGTTTTAGAATAGCCGTGATTCCCACAGTGGCACCCTACCTAATGCCTAGGTTCCTAAAAAGTTTTTCTGAAAAACACCCGAATACGCACCTCCAGATCAGGGAAATGGAATCGGAAGAAATCATTAATGCCTTGAAAAATGACTTTGTAGACATTGGTATTTTGGCTACCCCGCTTGAAGAATCATCCATCCGAGAGATCCCATTATACCAAGAACCATTTTTAGTTTATAGTTCTGAAAACCATTCGCTTTACGGCAAAAGCAATGTTAAACCAGACAACCTTCCTCTGTATGGTTTGTGGCTCTTAAATCAAGGGCATTGCTTTAGAAGTCAGGTACTCAATATCTGTGATAAAAAGAAGCAATCAGATAACCCTGGCTTCTCTTACGAAAGCGGTTCTATTGAAACCCTGAAAAATATGGTACGCTCCAATATGGGCTATACGCTAGTACCAGAACTTTCCGTGATTGACGAACTCAATGACCCAAGAGTAAAACGTTTAGAAAGCCCTGAACCTGTAAGAGAAATAAGTTTAGTAGTGCATAAAAGCTTTACCAAAGAATCACTGATAGAGAAATTGCGTGAAGAGATTCTTTCCAATATTCCTGATCATTTTCAGAAAGGGAAGAAATTCACAAAAGTGAAGTGGCGATAATTTTCACCTAAATTTTTTAATAAGAGAATCACCTAGACATTCCTTTTGCCGACCACCTACATTTGATTCATAATTAAAACAAAGAGCAAAATGAATATTGATAGCACACTTCTGACACTAGCCCTTTTCTACACCGGAACCATTACGTTCATTGTGTTTAAAATAAGAAGTCACTGGAAAAAATATCATTATTGAGCAGACCTCCTTTTCACCTGAAGGAAACATATACTACCTAAAAAGCCCGATGCAATGTGCCAATCACCATTGTATTTGGGCTTTTTTATTCTATCCAAAAATTAAGAACAGACATCGATTCCATTTTCAAGTCATTAGCTTCAACCCCTCTAATACGGGCAGTACTAGGCGCTTTAAGTTTCTTTACCTCCAAAAGATGCTTCCCTCTACCCAATTCGAGCACATCTATTATAGCTAAATAGCCTTTTTCTCCATTGGAAGGATGCGTTTTAAAAGCATACTCCAAGTTCTGGTATAGCTCTCCATCAATATAGACTTCAAAAATCTGCGTTTGACAGGCTATAGACGCTACCAATGTTGCTTCATAATTCTTATCACGCATTAACTCGTCAACATTTAATGTTGAGTCCATTTGAGCCTGCATTCCAGCTTTAAAGCCCTGCATAACACCCGCTTCCGGACTAAGCTTGTAACTATCAGGACATAGTAGTTCTAGTATCCCATTATCCTTAGGGTTATAACGCAAGAATAACTCAAGAAAACCATTCTGCACATACTTAGAAGGCAAACTCAGTTGATGTATGAACTGATCATCAGCCCTTAAATCATCATAAAGCTCATCTACCATGTAGCGTTCAGAAATATTAGTCCGCTCAGGATAGAACACATTCACATCTAACGCATCAGCCTTTAGCGTTATTAGAAGTACAACCACCAAAACGGAAGAAACACCAATAATTTGTTTCTTCTTATAAGTAGTAATGAGGTGGTAATAAATAGACCGATACAGGATAGACAAAGTAATTACTGAAAAGAAGCGGTAAATGGGGTAATACAATACTGAAAACCATTTTGATTTCTTAAAGGCACTAAAAAATAGAGTGTCGAGAAAGAAGATAATGGCCAAAATAAAATAAAGAAAGACTACAAAAACAGTCAACAAATTAAGCATGGCTACCCAGATGGTAAGTTCACTAGAAGTGCTAAGTACTACGGTTACGCTCATCAGACTTACCCCTATGGCAAAAACAATCACCACGGAAACGATAGAAAATACCAGCAGGAAAGTATAAGCGAAAATTACACTGGAAATTTTATCCAAATAAACGATCAACTCATCCAGCGACCGAACATTCTCTGGCATGTACTTTCTGAATTTCCCTTTAAAGCCGAGCTTATCGTAGTCGATAAAATTTGAAACGGAACTCAGCCCAACAATACCAATCCAAAACCCTCTGAGTAGAAGGTGAATCAATAAATTAATAAGGAAGAATTTCATTCCAATTGGAATGGTATCCAAAATGAAATTGATGGAAATACTGAGCAAAGGATTGATTCCATTCGCCCCTGGATTTAGCTTATTCTCCTGAATATTGCGATTAATGTCATTGTACTCCCCAATACCCGTTGCAAGTAAAAAAATGGAGAACCCTGTGATTAGAAGCTCCAACTGCCAACTTTCAAGCTGAAGGTTGGCCACCCATCGCCTCAGTTTACTTTCATCTTTGTCTTTAGGTCTGTCGCTATTGGTCATGGTTGAATAAGGTTAATCAACCAAAATAAACAATTCCTCCCCATTTACCCTAACAAGAAGGCTGAGGCTTAAATCGAAAAGTGGTTTTTGCCCAACAAAAAAAGGGACAGTTTTACAACAGTCCCTTCAAGGTATATTATCAAAAGGAAATTACTCCTCAGTCTTCTCTTCAGTTTTAGGCGCTTTCTTAGCTTTAGGCGCTTTCTCTGCCTTTTCAGCTTTAGGAGCTTTTTCAGCAGCAGGTTTCTCAACCTCAGCTTTTTTAGCTTTTGGCTTAGCCTCAGCTTTAGGTGCAGTTTCAAATGAAGCCTTAAGCTCTTCTTTGTCAATGTTAGCAATTACAGGGGTACTTGTCAATTGCTTGATTTTACTAACCCTATCAGCAGATCTCTGCTTATTTCTTCTCGCTTTTCTTTTTAATCTCGTTATCCCCATGATAGTCCTTGTTCGAAATGAGGTGCAAAGATAGGAGTTTGAATACAATTTATAAACCCCTAGCGAAATAAAATTCACATTAGTTTTCAATATTCTGTTTAAGAACAATCAGATTAGCCCTGTGTTTAGTAGTTTTGTATGATTAAAACCAACAAGAATGGCTCAAAAACCTTCATTACCCAAAGGCGTTCGTGATTTCGGACCGGAGCAAATGTTCCGAAGAAATTATCTTCTCGATACAATAAAAGGTGTTTTCAAAAAATATGGCTTCATGCCATTAGAAACTCCCGCCATTGAAAACCTCA
>CAXBPM010000260.1:0-5254 GCA_963977345.1 uncultured Roseivirga sp. | reverse complement strand
TTCTCCATCCGGTTCAACGACATCTTAATTGACTATTCTAAAAATAGAATTACCGCAGAAACACTAAAACGGCTGCTCAGCTTGGCAGACGAATGTCAATTACAAAATGCGATTGACTCCATGTTTAATGGAGAAGCCATTAATCAAACAGAAGAACGATCGGTGCTTCATACCGCGCTCCGAAATCAATCAAATCAGCCAGTATTGGTAGATGGTAAAGATGTGATGCCTGAAGTCAAAAGTGCTCTAGCCAAAATGAAGGTTTTCGCCAACAAGGTAACAGAGGGTAAGTGGATCGGGTACACAGGAAAACCCATTAAGCAAATTGTCAACATAGGCATAGGCGGTTCCGATTTAGGTCCCGCAATGGTCACCGAAGCATTAAAGAATTACAACACCTTTGGGATTGAAGCGCACTTTGTATCAAACGTAGATGGCACGCATATTTCTGAAGTTTTAAAGAAGGTTAAAGCAGAGGAAACCCTGTTCATGATTGCCTCAAAGACTTTCACTACTCAAGAAACCATGACCAATGCCAATACGGCCAAAACATGGTTTTTAAGTCAAGGCGGAAGTCAAACAGACATTGCCAAGCATTTTATTGCTATTTCTACCAATCAAGCATCGGTAGTAGATTTTGGTATCAACCCTGATAACATGTTTGTTTTTTGGGATTGGGTAGGTGGCCGCTACTCGCTTTGGTCGTCTATTGGGCTTTCAATTGCTTGCACCATTGGCTACGACAATTTTGAGAAGCTATTGATTGGGGCATTCGAAATGGATGAGCATTTCAGAAAGACACCTTTCGAAAAAAACACACCCGTAATTCTCGCCTTGTTGGGCATTTGGTATACTAATTTCTTTGGAGCCGAAACAGAAGCAATTCTTCCATACGACCAATATATGCACCGCTTTGCAGCCTATTTTCAGCAAGGAAATATGGAAAGTAATGGAAAGTCAGTTGATCGATCGGGGCAGAAAATCAATTACCAAACAGGGCCGATTGTATGGGGGGAGCCTGGCACAAATGGACAGCACGCCTTCTATCAGCTTATCCATCAAGGAACAAAATTAATTCCTTGTGATTTCATTGCTCCGGCCATCAGTCAAAACCAAATAGTCAACCACCATTCTATTTTACTTTCTAACTTCTTTGCGCAAACCGAAGCCCTGATGAATGGAAAATCTTATGATGAAGTCGCGAAAGAATTAGCCAAAGCAGGAAAATCAGAAACTGAGATCGAAAGAATAGTGCCATTTAAAGTATTTGAGGGAAACAACCCAACCAATTCAATTCTGGTTAAAAAAATAGACCCAAAAACGCTAGGCTCCCTTATCGCCCTTTACGAACACAAAATATTCGTGCAAGGCATCATTTGGAATATCTTTAGTTTTGACCAATGGGGTGTAGAATTGGGTAAGGTTTTAGCAACAAAGATTCTTCCTGAACTACAAGGTGAAAGTCCCGTACAAAGTCATGATAGTTCCACCAATGGTTTGATCAATACGTACAAAATAATGATTCGAGATAATGTCTGATAAAAAATACCTCTACCCATTAAAATTCGATACCATTTTCAAAGAGAAAATCTGGGGAGGAACAAAAATAAAGGACGTACTAGGTAAAGATTTCTCACCTCTTAAAAACTGTGGTGAAACTTGGGAAATATCAGGAGTCGAAGGAAACCTTTCTAAAGTAAGCGAAGGCCCGCTTCAAGGCATGACTATTCCGGAAATAACTACCTTGTTTAAGGAAGAATTCGTTGGCAAAAAAGTCTACGAAAAGTACGGTGACAATTTTCCATTACTCATCAAATTTATTGATGCCGCACAAGACCTAAGTATTCAAGTTCACCCGAATGACAAACTCGCCAAGGAAAGGCATAACTCATTGGGTAAAACCGAAATGTGGTATGTATTGCAAGCTGATAAAGGTGCCAAACTCATCAGTGGTTTCAATAAGGATACTTCAAAAGAGGAGTACCTAGAATACCTAAATGGTGGTCGATTACTAGATATTCTGAACGAAGAGCCAGTTAAGGCTGGAGACGCATTTTATTTGCCCGCAGGCAGGGTGCACACCATTGGTAAGGGATTGCTAATTGCTGAAATTCAGCAGTCATCAGATGTTACCTACAGAATCTATGATTTTGACAGAACGGATGATGAGGGAAACAAGCGAGAATTGCACACGGAAGAAGCAATTGACGCACTAGATTACAATGCATATTCCAACTACAAAATTCAAGTCCAAAAGAGCCTCAACGAGGTGGTCCCTCTAGCAGAGTCTGAATACTTCCAAACTAACCTTTTAGATTTTTCAACTGGTATTATCCGCGAGCATTACAACAAAGACTCATTCATAATATATGTATGCGTTGAAGGAGAAGCAGAAATTACAACTTTGGGTCAAACAGCAAAAATTAGCGTAGGAAATGCAGTTTTAGTGCCACAAAAGTTTCCAGAAGTACACATTAAAACAAATTCGGGCTTCAAAATGTTGGAAACCTACTTACCTTAACCTATTTTTGGACATGGCTGGAAAAAAGAATATGAAAAATTTCGAAGCCACCTTCTTAAACCTAAAGGACGAGACTGTGGCAAAGAAAGAGTTTCCAGCGCGAAATCACACTTCAGCCCTTCGCAAGGCCAACCGATTGATCACGAAAAACGTTCGTGTATTATCTGTTGACCAAGTAGAGGCTACTGAAGTGTCAGCTCAATAAAGTGTGTGTGTATAAAAGCTGTTTCGCGTAAGACATGAATATTCTAACTAATAAGGCTGTTGAGGTAATCAATCTGGGTGCAGAGGATTATCAACGTGTATGGGATTACCAAGAAACTGTTTTTAAGAAAACAGTGGATCGGAAAATTGAAAATAGAAAGCTTGAAAAAGCTGAATTACAGACTCTTACAGACAACTATCTTATTCTGTGTGAACATCCTCATGTCTATACTCTTGGCAAAAGTGGGTCTATGGAAAACCTGCTCTTAGATGAGCATGGATTAGAAAAGCATTTTGCGAAATTTTATCGGATCAACAGGGGTGGTGATATTACTTATCACGGCCCTGGGCAACTCGTTGCTTACCCGATAATTGATCTCGAAAATTTCTTCACAGATATTCATAAATATTTGAGATATCTGGAAGAAGCAGTAATCCTCACTCTACGGGAATATGACCTGAATACAGGCCGTATTGATGGGCTTACAGGTGTTTGGGTTGACTTTGAAGAAGGTGCCCAAAACCCGCGTAAGATATGTGCAATGGGGGTAAAAACAAGCCGATGGGTAACCATGCACGGCTTGGCCCTCAATGTTAACACCGATTTAAGCTACTTCGGACATATCGTTCCTTGTGGCATAGATGATAAAGAAGTCACTTCTCTAAACAAAGAACTAGGTCATAACGTAGACATGACAGAGATTCAGCAAAAATTAATTCACCATATTGCTGAAGTATTCCAAATGGATATTCTTTGAGAAAGCATTACAAAAAACTTGGCATTACCGTTATTCCTGTCCTTTTGATAGCGGCTTTCTATTTTATTTTCTCAGGTTCTTACTCCACCCCCAAATCATTAATTAACATTGCTAACCATGAAAAGCACCGTGGCGTTTGCTGGGTAGGTAGTTCCAGAGAAGTTGCCGAAGCAGAAATAATAGCATTGGTTGCAAAAAACATCAACTGGATTTCTCAAACTCCTTTTGGCTGGCAAACCGGGTATGACAACCCTGAAGTGACTGGAAACCACAGTCGAGGAGAGCAAAATGGCTGGTGGGGAGAAAGAGACGAAGGACTCAAAATAACCACCAAATACGCCAAAGAAAATGGCATTAAAACCATTCTGAAACCACACATTTGGCTTCGCGACCAAGAAGGGAAGTGGCGTGGTGAAATCAAAATGAAAACCGAAGAAGACTGGCAAAAATGGTTTTCTGACTATGAAGGATTTATGCTCCACTATGCTCAAGTAGCGGAAGACGCCCAAATGGAAATGCTATGTATCGGCACCGAATTACACCAAACCTGTATCGACAGAGAAGAGGACTGGAGAAAGCTAATTGCGAAAATAAGAACCATCTATTCCGGCCCACTTACTTATGCGGCCAACTTTTCAGACGAATATCAAGATGTTAAATTTTGGGATGCACTGGATTACATAGGTGTTCAAGGCTATTTCCCACTAACAGACAAGGAAAACCCCACTGTGGAAGACCTGAGAAAAGGCTGGGCAAAACCACTTAAGGATTTGGAGGCGTTTTCAATTCAATACAATAAACCCATACTATTTACGGAAGTAGGCTATAAAAGCACTAAAGATGCTGGCATCGATCCTTGGGAATGGCCGCAAAGAATAAATGCTGAAGAGCGAGAAAAGATATTTTCAGAAGAAACTCAGGCCAATGCTTATCAAGCCCTTTTTGATGAAGTAATGGATGAGCCTTGGTTTGCAGGTGTCCACATCTGGAAATGGTATCCGAACTATACTAATTCCCGAAATTCTAGCGAATTCAATATCGATTTTACCCCCCAACAAAAGCAAGCCGAACAAGTGATTATTGACTCTTTCTCGAAATTCAAATAAGCCAAGGGTTTTAGTTTCTGATTATTAGTTTTGCATTCTCAAAAAGAAAGTCCTTCAAGAACTTGTTATGAAAATAGACATCCTATTCCCTGAAGTCACTGGTGTTAAAATAGCAATTGCCAAAAGCACAAATAGTTTAGGCGAAAGTGAATGGCACGCCTATGTCATCAATAAAAACTTGATTGAACTTACCGATGCGCTTATAGTTTCGAAGGGACTGGAAAAACCAAATGGCGAAGGAAGGAAGACATCGACATTAAGACATACTTTAGGAACAATTGAAGCCCAAAGCACTGCCCCCATTGAAATGATAAGCCCAGAAGTGTTTTTATTCCAAAATGAGTTTTGGATCAGTTACTACATTGTAGGAGATCTGTTCGATAAAAAATTCACAGTTACCCCCTTTAACGAATTCGAGCTGCAAGACATTGAGGAACTAGGCCTCAAAGGTGTCTACGCCCAATAAATAATTAATCAACAGAACCAATCAATTTTAGTAGGGTATTGACCATTCTAGGCGTATCAATTTCGTAGTGTGGATAAAGCAAGCTTAGCCTTTTAAACTGATCGAAGATAGTAAAGCACTTTTGTTAGTAAAGTTTGTTTACCGCCCCCAATTGCATACTTTCGATTGAGACTCGACTAGACCAGTTTGTTAAATTTTA
>CAXBPM010000259.1:0-5257 GCA_963977345.1 uncultured Roseivirga sp. | reverse complement strand
AGTCGTAATACTTTTTTGAATAGGTTCTCTTAAAATCGATATCACGATCAGTACTCAGGTGCCACTCGAGTTCGGTAGTCTTTAAGGCTTCAATTTCATCATACAGCGTAGTTCCTTTAATGGGGTATGCAACCGTAATTGTGAAATGATCTGGATTAGAAATTTTAAGGTGCTTAATCGTTTCTTCTATGTCCTCTTCCGTTTCTCCAGGGTAACCTAACATGATAAAGGTTCCTGTTTCTATTCCTTGATTACGTGCTTCGATTATCATTTCACGCACTTGATCTACGGAAACCCTGCGATCCATTGCGTCAATGATCTTCTGAGAGCCGCTTTCTGCACCTATCCAAACCCTGAAACAGCCCGCTTTCTTTAGTAGCCCAATAACCTCTTTGTTCATTCGGTCGGCCCTACTAATACACTCAAACTTCACTTTAACTTTCGCTAGCTCCAGAGCCTCAACAAACTCACCTAACCATTTATGGCTTACGGTAAAAACATCATCTACAAACCAAATCGTATCGGGAGCATATTTGTCTTGTATTTCTTTGAGTTCTGCCACTACCTTTTCTGGCGATCGTCTCCGGTAACTTTGACCATAAACAGCAGTACTACACCACTTACAAGTATAAGGGCATCCTCTTTGGGTGCTGACGCTTAGAGCACTCTCACCGTGATGCGACTTCCAGGCGTCTATATATTTATGAATATCAATTGCATCGCGATTAGGAACAGGGAGCTCATCGATTTCTTTCGTTTTGACCCTAGGGCTGGTCTTTACTAGTTCACCATTTCTATCCATGAAAGCCAAGCCAGAAACCTCATAAGGTAATTTTTCGCGCTTCTCTGATAAAAACGCTACGAGTTCAAACATTGTGTTTTCCCCCTCTCCAATTACTATAAAGTCCGCACCATGTTTTAAATAGTTCTCCGTATTATAAGTAACATCTGGGCCACCAAATACAATCTTTGTCTCTGGTGAAAGCTTTTTGCACTTCTTGGCAATTTCAAGCACATTCACCTTTGTCATCAAATTGGCATAAATCGCCAGCACGTCTGGCTTTCCATCTTCAATCTGCTTAAATAGACTTTCTTTATTTGAAAAAGTACTATCGAAAACACTATTATAAACTCCCTGCTGATTTAGAAAACCAGAGATATACAACAATCCTAATGGCGGATATGGTCGCATAATCTGTAGTTCCTTTTCGTCCTCAGCTATAAAATAACCATGCGTTAAAAGCACCTTCATTTGACTTGTAAGTCTATGTAATAATGGTCTGACATTCTTCCTTGCCAAGCAAATCTTGAAAATTTAATCTCCAAAAACGAAATCCAATGAAACAGCATTTTATTCCTCTTCACAAAAGCCTCTATATACGATGGCGGAGCAAAAAAACCAATTGGCCTTATTTTGACCTGTGAAAACTCAGGTTTAAAGAGTTCAATAATTCTTTTTGGAGAATAATACCAGGTTTCAACTTGAACCCCAGAAACGTCAGCCAAAACCGATGATTTCTTTCTTCGAAAGACCTCGTTGAACTGGAGCTTCATAAAGAAGTAAACACTTTCCCACAGACACATATTCGGCATTATTACCAAAATAAGCGCTCCTTTTGGCACGAGTAGCCTAGTCACATCACTCCTCAATTTCTTCATCCCTTGTTCGTTGATACAGTTCACCCCACCAAAGTTAGAAAACACCAAATCGAATTGATGATCACATTTGAAATCATCGATTTTGGTGATATCCAATTTACTGAATACGACATTGGCCTTATTGATGGAGGCCTTCTTCTGAGCTTGTGTGAGCATTTCTGAAGAAATATCTGTAGCCGTTACTCTATGTCCCATTTCGGCTAACCGAAGGGCGTCTTCACCAGTACCACAGTTCAGCTCAAGAATATTTAAAGCACCTCTGTTCGATATTTTCTCATCAAGACACTTCCATACCAACTCCCTTTGCAACCTTCCTGTAAGGGTGTTTGTGAAATCTTCGTCATATGTTTCAGACGCTGTGTCAAACTGCTCAATCATACCATTTTCTTCGCTTGAATTTTGAGTTGAGCGCCATTAATAAATGTCATTGGTAAGTGATACCCTGTTGTCAGTATTTGTCTTAAATTCTTTTTGTTAAGGCTTGATGGCGATTTTACACCTTGTTTAAGGGCTAATAGACCTCTTTTGAGTTTATGTCTATTATGAACGTAACGATGTAATTTTTTGTAAAAAGCGGGTGAGTATTTATTATTAAACATTAAATCTAAGTCATCCGAGTCAACCCAATTGGCTTTGCCCTGCAGGTCATCTTTTACCTTTTCGTAAAACTTGGTGCCAGGTAAAGGATAGGATACGGAAATACCGATTTCTTCAGGCATGATTTCCTGAACCATATCAATAGTTTTATAAATATCTTCAAGGGTTTCTCCAAGATAACCGAACTGTAAGAAAAGTGCTACGCTCACTCCTTTTCTCTGAAGCTTAGGTACGGCTTCATAAATTTGTTCAACAGTAATCCCTTTGTCCATTGCATCAAGAATATGCTGAGAGCCCGATTCTGCTCCTAACCAAACGGTCTCTAATCCCGATTCAACCAAAACATCAATCGTATCCTCTTTAAGCAATAAATCGACCCTAGATTGGATCATGTACTTGAAGCTAAGGTTATTCTCCTTCACCAGCATATTAAACTGCTGTACCCAGCTAGGTGTAAGCCCAAAGATGTCATCGCACATCCAAAAATGATTCACACCATAATCTTGAGTTAGCATTTTGATTTCTTGGATTACATGCTTTGGGGAACGGGAGTTATATCTATTTCCATAGATTGGTTTTGCACACCAGTTACATTTGTAGGGGCAACCTCTAGTTGTGGCAATATTGACGCTAAAATAGCCATGGTTGGCAATCCAAATTTTTCGATATGCTTCCATATCCACCAATTCCCATGCAGCCAAGGGTAGGTCATCCAACTTCTGTAATACAGACCTTTTTACTGTTTTATTAACTTGCCCATCAGAACCTAGGTGTGCTAAACCTGCAATTTCATTAGGCTCTAATTCTTGATCTAACTTTGAAAGAAGCTCCACCACAGTGGTATCTCCTTCTCCCATTACAACATAATCGATACCATTCTTTAAATAATGATCAAACCTATCACTTGAGTCTGAACTACTGATGATCACTTTTGCATTGACAAGCTGCCCTATTCCTGCCATTGCATATGCAGCTTCTCGCATAGACGTAAGACACATTTTGGTCAGGTAGTTGAAACCATCATCATAAATGAGCAAATAATCGGGCTGAAACTCCTCAATCACTGCATTAATCTTGCGAGGGTTATCGTTCAAGCAGTTATCGAAAAAACGAACCGTATGCCCTTCTTTCTTCAGTAATGAAGATACTTGAATAGTGCCCAAGGGAGGGTATGGCTTTTTAAAATGCCACTGCTTTGCGTCTAAAGGGTAAAAATAGGTGTTAGTAACTAAAACTTTACCCATGACCTTCCTGAATCATAATTTTAGACAATGCTGCTTTCATATTCTCCGCTACAGAGTTTAACACTCTTTTTTGATAGTTCTTATCGTGGTTTTTTGACGTACCACGATGGGTTCTAAAAGCCAACTCAAACTCTTTATCAGAGTAGCCTTGATTATAAAGTGTTTTCCAGCGTTTATAGGTTTTCTTCATGAAATACTTATCGAGCATTTCTGCAAACCTTTTGAAGAACAAAGGCTCCATTAAAAATATAGAGCACCCCTTAATGAAACCCACTTGACTAATCTCAATCTTATCTAAAGATACGTTTGGAAAGTGACTTTTATACCAATGATTGGACCTTAAAAAATCCTTACAACAATTCTCGCCTTGCATAGGGATAAGCGTAACAACCTCAGTTGCCGTGAAAATATTCTTGTCAGGGATTTCCATATGATCCTCGTCAACAAAATAATTTACACAGAAGAATTTTTTTGACCCTAACAAAAACATTCTCTTGAATATGACGAGCAAAGTTCTAGCAATCCAGAGCCTGTTTCTCTTTGTCACGATAAAGTAATCAATATCCGCATCTTCTGGCACAACACCTTTTGACAATGAGCCTGAAATAAACACCCCTCTGACAAAAGGAAAGAAATAGATCAGTCTAGACATCCTGTTCGCTACCTTCAATAATGATTTGGCCCTTAACTCTCCCTCCAAACGGGTTAGTAATAATGAAGCGTCATCCTCCAAAGAAAAATACCCATCAAATTCAAACACAACATCCAGTTCTAAAAGAGTACTTAAAGCCTCATTAAGGTCTTTAACTAGCAAGTGAGTTACATTAACAAAACGTGCAATCTCATTTACTTTCAATGGATGGTGAAAAAGCTGATAATAAGCCAGAATTCTAATTACTTCCAACTCAAGCTGGGACATACTTTTTTCGTCAATCATCATTTAACTGTAGATAGAACAGTAGTTTCTTTTTTTGACGAAAAAGCTTCGAGTGTCTCTTCATTTACTCGATCACGTTCAGGGTCTATAAACCAACCGTGTTTATTAAAATACTTTATGGCAGAGACTATGTGACGATAAAGTAAGTGTAACTCTTTGTAAGAGCCTTTTTGAAAATAATGATATATCGATGCTTCAGCATAGTAAGTAGTTCTCCACGTCATTCTTACTCTTCTTGACAAGTCTATGTCTTCGCAGTATAAAAAGAACCTTGGATCAAAACCACCAACTTCTTTAAGAGCCTCTTTCCTAAGGAACATAAAACAACCTGAAAGATAAGGTGCATCAAAAGTACTCTTATCATCAGCAAATGACATACTGTACCTTTTCAACTTATCTCCAAAAATTTCTTTAAATGAATCGGGTATAAACCTCCTCGTAAAAAGATCTTGAGGGTGAGGGAGTAATTTAAAAAGTGGCTGTGCTGTTCCGTCTGGGTTAAGAACTCTTGGTAATAAAAGTCCGACACGCTCATTTCGATCCATAAATCCCACTATTCTCTCAAGCACGTCTTTATCAAAAAATACATCCGCATTCATGACTAAATGGTAATCTCCATAGCCAATCACTTTTTCAATAATAATATTATGAGCCCTCCCAAAACCTATATTCGCCCCTACCCACTGATAATGAAAGTCGCTATGTACGTGACTCTCCAATTCTTTTGTAGGAGAATTATCAACAAAATAGACTTCAGGACATAAAGTACATTGCAAAAGACTGCGCATCAGTTGCCTGATGTGAATTAAGTCATTCTTAT
>CAXBPM010000258.1:0-5259 GCA_963977345.1 uncultured Roseivirga sp. | reverse complement strand
CGGTATTTTTAGGTTCAGGTTGTTCAGTTTCTATCAGCTTAAGCACTTTCTCTGGTGCTCCGTAATGTTCAATATTATATGCTTTCATATTTACTAATATGCCACAAGGTTATGTATTGCTTACTTTAAAGTTAACTATTTAGAGGTAAATACTTGTGGTTGAAGAACACCAACAAGGGGAAAATCCGTATTCATGATAACTGATGTTAGCAAATCATCAGTTTCAATTTGAGTTAAGAATCACATCAGCACTTACCCAGTAGACTTCTCCTTTTTCAACGCCTGCCCATCCCTTTTGTGAGGGGTTATTATACCTTCTTGAAAAGATAAAATACTTCCCGTCAGATGACATATAGGGGCAATAATAGGCCCAGCCCTTTTCATAGGCCAAAGGCACTTCTTTAGGTGCTAGCCATTCACCATTTTCCTTATACGAGATTTGAAATTTTTGACCTCCATTTGTAATTGCGTACTGTTCGTCTGGTGAAACATAAGAGATTAGTTCTCGCTCTTCTGTATCGGCACTCACACTTACTGGCTTGTCAAACTTTCCATCTCCTAAATACTGTGCGCGATATGTATTTCTTCCTCCTTTAGCGCTGGGGCGGTTGGATTGAAAGTATAAACTTCCATCTGCCACAACAACTGGGTAAGACTCTAAATATTCTGTGGAAATTGAGTGGGCCAACTTTGTCGCCAATTGCCACTTTCCATTTATTTTTTCACTCTTATAAATATCTGGTGGGATGGTGTATAGCTCAACTGTGGGGACATTATCCGTGTAATTTTTGGGGTCAACCCCAAGGAAATACATGGTTTTACCATCCTTCGTAATCGTAGGGTCGCAGGCTACCGAAATGGAAACACTATCTGGATACATTTGAATAGGCTCAATAGGTGACCATTCCCCTCCAGTCAATTCTGTGTGGTAGATCACAAAGCTTCTGTCCACAATTCTAGAGAAAAACATTTCCGTGCTAGCGGCATTAAAAACAACATTAAGCTCAATACTGTCGGTATTTACGAGCGATGGAGCAAATAATTGGGGGCTGTTAGTAGGTGGTTCTTGGTCGAAGTATGAAATGGAGTCATTCTCACAGCTACAAAACCAAGTAAGCGTTACGAGTAATAGAAGGATGCTTTTAGTCATTGTTCTTTTTAATTATTGGCCAGCGATTAGAGCATAGAACGTAGTAGCTGGTAAAAAGACGCTAAGTTTTTTTGAAAAGAACCAATCTGTGAGCTGAGGCTAGATTTTAGAACGATATGTTTTTCAGCGCCTATTTTTTGATTGTAGTTTCATAAGTGTCTATCCACTCTTTTACACTTATTTTTTTCATTAATTCCCCAACGAGTTGGTAAGGGATCTCCTCCAACTTCTTAAAGCGGACGCAGCTTTTTCCCATATCCAGTTTTTGCTTACTGTGTTTGGGATATTCCGACACGAACCAATCCAATAGTTTAGGATCGGAATAAATACCCATGTGGTAAAAATTGATAGAGTTTTTCTGAGAGGCAATTCCTGCGAAGGGGAGCGGTTCAATGGGCTTACAATGGTAACCAGCAGGGTAAAGTGAATGCGGAACAACGTAACCTAGTCCGCCATAACTAATGGCTGCATCAAAACCTTTGGGTAGGTTTTTCATGATAACATCGTGAAGCTTGTTAAAAGCTGCCGCCCTGTCCTCAGGTAGGCTGTTCAGAATTTCTTCTACTGTATTTCCGACTGCTTTCATATGTTTTCTTGTTGGTTCTTAGTGTGTTTGTTATTTTAAAATGACCGCTAAGGTTATGTATCGCTTACTTTAAAGTTAGCCATTTGAAAATGATTTGTATAATGATGATTGATTTCCCTTGACTTTTGGACGATTTGTTGGTGAAAAATACCAGCAAGGGCTGAAAGTCGATTGTACTCAGTCGCTCCACTAGTCTTAGCGTCTCGCTAAGACTAAAAGGCTAAGCTGATTAGATTTTAAATAGTAGGGGTGGTTACTTAGATTGAAAGAGATAATTCCATTTCCGTTTTTAATATTAGATGGGGTCTCAGCGAGACGCTAAGACCAGAATGAGTGAAACCAAGTAATGGGGGGAACTTAAACCCTCGTTACAACCTTAAATCCGCAGGTCACTAATATTGATTGACACTTTGTTGAGATTTGCCCTTTAGATGGGCTGGTTAGACGGAACTTGGAACCGTTTTTCTTTGGGTTTGTCCTGCTCTTAGGTTTTCAGAAGCTTTCAACACAACAAAGTAGGTTAGTTTTTAATGATTAAAGCATAGTTATCTAGCTTGAAAACAAGATTTGGGTATTCTCTGACACTTAAGATTGGGTTTTGTTCTAGGTGACCATTGAGGATTGTGTGTAGAGCCGTAGTTTCCAACCCCTTGCCTGTCTCACCCATTTGGCCGGAGTGCAGATGAACCGGAAAATGAACTTCTTGATCCTGAAGTGCGGTGACAGATTATCGAATAGTTTACTGAAAGTCTGGATAATAATCCCGTACAAGTTCCTGCAAATGGCAGTGAGGAGGAGATAGACAGTGTTCTGTTCCAGTTTGGAGAAGGGCATATTGTTCCACCCGAAGTCATTTTTGAGGATGTCAAATTCTTTCTCAATAGCTCCTCTCTGATTGTAAAAATGGAACACTTCACTATCGCTCATCTGCTCATCGTTGGTGATGATGGGGTGATAGTTATAGGCTTCGCCTGTAAACAGGTTGATTTGACCATCCAGCCGCTTTTCTTTGGTAACCACCAGCCTGCATGGTTTCAACGGGGCATGTTTCTTCTTTTTTGCGATCGGCTCAAAAGGAACGAACCAGATCGAGCCCCTCCAAAGTGTTTGACCCTCCAGTTCTATCTTTTTCCATTCCTTGATCCGGCCGATGGCCTGCTGGAGCTGGTCGTTCATCCTTGCCCTGATAAAGAACCTGTCGGCATACTTGAGCACTGTTTCGATACAGAAGAGCTGGTAGGATGCCCCATCGGCCCTGAACACATCTACCTTCTGGCCTTCCTCTTCCAGTAGTTTAAACATCCTTTCAAGGGTCTTGTCCTGAAGCACTTGTGCACTGCTGTTGCCGTTCCTGTTTTCCACATAGACCACCTTATTGCCGATAATGCCCACACCGGGTACATAGCCGGTGCTCTTCTTATAGGTTAGTCGGGCATCGGCCTTTTCGGCAAATATCATGGTGTTGTCATAATCCAAGATAACAGGCTTCTTTTCTCCAGCCAACTGCTTCTTTATGAGCTTAATATTAAGCCGGTTCAGCCCATCGTGCATGCTGAAATGGTGCCCATGCTTTCCTTTTGGAGTGTCCAGTTCTACTGAAGGAAGTGCCAGTCCCTTCATTCTTTCAAGTACCCGGTCGGGGCTGGGCAGTTTCACATTGGGGTGGTTGGACAGGTAGTTCTTAAGATTGATGGAAAGGTCTTCGCTGCAATCTCCACCACAGAAAAAAACAGACCAGAAGCTGTATAGAAGGTCACGCCAGTTGTAACGGCTTTGGGCAGCCAAAGGAGGTAAATTCTTGATAAGTACATTACCAACATCTAAACGGTCTAGCTCCTCAAAAACAAAATTTATGCCCCCGAAAGGGTTGACTAAAGACGATTTTACTACTTTCATATTGGTATTTGTTAGCACACCTAATTTGGTGAAAATACCAGAGCCGTAAAAGACTATATATCAGTTTTTTACGGCTTAATTTTTATTAAACATGCGGATTTAAGGTACAAACGAGGATTAGTGGGCTTGTTGATGAAGAGCACCAACAAGGGCGAAAGAAAACCAAACAATGTTTCTCTGAAATAACTATAACTTGTGACTATGAAAGCTTCAATATTAATTATCATAAGCGCTTTGTGGTTATCGACCATTACAATGTGCTCCGTAAATGATGAGCACACTGTTTGGGTTGACCCTGCCTATAATGCAACAGACGACTTACAAACGATTGTTGTTTGGTTCGATGATCAATATTTGGAGCATGAAGATTCTTTCTTAAAAAAAGCGGAAGAATTCAATGATAGAAAGCGGGGAGAGCTAAGAGCTGAGGTGATGTCAGCCTTGAAGGCATTGAGCAATACGTCCTTTGATAAAGTTAAGAACCAGCTCAGCACTCTTGAAAAAGCTGAACAGGTTTTGGCCGTAAAACAGCATTGGATTATCAACGGTTTTACCTGTACTGTTACCACAGAAGGCTTCAATACGATTAAAACCTTAGAAGGAGTAGATAAAATATTCGTCAAACGACCTCCATCCTATACTAAAAGTGCCGATATGGGCCCGGAGTTTATCGAAAGCAAACCAATTTCTCGTTTTGACATTGAAAGTGTAGAATCATATCCTTGGAATATTAAAAAAATCCGTGCGCCAGAAGTATGGAATGAGTTTGGAATCACAGGAAAAGGAACACTGAATGTGGTACATGACTCTGGGTTTAAGTTAGATGTTCCGGCTTTGGCAGAGACTATTTATACGAATGACGGTGAAATACCTGGTAATGGTTTGGATGATGATAATAACGGCTTCATAGATGATTATCATGGTTATAATTTTGATGCAGGACTTGCCAACCTGAACGAACCCAATATTCGAAGAGGAACCAACATTCACGGAAATATGTGCGCAGCGTTGATTTCTGGCACGTTTGAGACCAATACAAATCAGGCCGTAGGCATTGCTCCGGATTCTCAATGGGCGCCAGTCATTGGAAGTTCAAATTTTGAACAAGCGATTGAGTGGGCGATAGAGCAAGGTGCTGATACCTATAGCATGAGTTTTTCTCAGCCCAACCTTGGTGAATTCCGAACCCATTGGAGGAAGGTACTAGAACACGGGACATTGAGCGGTGTTGTATTCATTTCAGGTGCAGGGAATTTTGCAGCAGGAGCAAGTGAAGCAGCCATTCCAGTTCAGATGCGAACTCCAGAGGATATACCCAACGTGGTGCTAGGGGTTGCCGGAGTGGGCGAGGATGGACAACGACCCGTATTCAGTAGCCAGGGTCCAGTGGAATGGAATACTGATTACTATAAAGAGGGCACGGTAGCCAAGCCGGATTTTGCCACACTAAACTTCGAGATACCTTGCATAGATCCAGAAGGTAACTTGGCGAACAAGGCCAATGGGAATTCTCTTTCTAGCCCGCATATGGCCGGTATTGTTTCGTTAATGTTCTCGGCAAATCCAGATTTGCTGCCATGGCAAATCAAAGAAATTCTCATAGAGACTGCTGAAGACATAGGGGATA
>CAXBPM010000257.1:0-5317 GCA_963977345.1 uncultured Roseivirga sp. | reverse complement strand
TCCTACGTCACCGCAGCAGACTCGAATACCGAAGCCATGGGCGGCATCAGCTCAACGGGCATTTCTCCCGACACCCCTTCCCCACCCATTTTCATTAAAATCATTTGGGGTTTGACGATTGGTGCCGTGGCCTTTGTTATGGTGAGTATGGCAGGAATTGACGGTATAAAAATGCTCTCCAATCTAGGTGGCCTACCTGCTTTACTCCTCATTATCGTAGTAAACTTGGGCTTGTTGAAAGTGCTTTTCTTTTCGAAAAAGAAGAAGATTATGGCCTAGTTCCTTCCTCCGAAGCCTCGGAGTCAGGATGAAAAAGATTGTGCACAAAAGAACACTTAATCGTTTTACCTTTGCCCCATGCGCTTGACTGCCCTTTTACTACTTTCATTTCTGCTCACGGCAAAAGCGCATGCCTTCCAGAATGACAGCATCCCAAATAAACGGCTAAACACCGTATTGACCGTAAGTGGCGTTACTTACGGAGCAACATTAATCGGACTCAGTCAGGTCTGGTATAAAGAGCAAGGCTTGGAGAGGTTCAAGTTTTTCAATGACAATGCCGAATGGCATCAGGTAGATAAGTTTGGGCATTTCTATTCCACCTATCAGTTTTCGCGCATTGGCGATGGACTTTTGCAATGGGCAGGTGTTGAAGAAAAAAAAGCTGCTTTTTGGGCGAGCGTGGCGGGTACCGGCTTGCTTATTCCCATTGAAATATTGGACGGGTTTTCACCTGATTTCGGTTTTTCTTATGGCGACATGATTGCTAATACAGCTGGTTCTGCCTTCTTCCTAGGGCAAGATTTACTTTGGAACGAGCAACGCATAAAACCCAAGTTTTCCTTTCACAGAACAGCCTTAGCGCAACAAAGCCGACACCTTTTAGGCAATGGGCTGGCAGAAGAACTCTTTAAGGATTACAATGGCCAAACCTATTGGTTCAGTATAGATATTCATGCTTTCGCAAAGCAGTCGAGCTTTCCAAAATGGCTGAACTTGGGCCTTGGTTTTGGAGCGGAAGACATGATCCGGGCCAGAGTTGTCCAAAACGACCAAGCTGGTTTTGATAGTTACCGTCAGCTTTACTTGGGCATAGATTTCGACCTTTCTTACATTGAAACCGATAAGAAATGGCTCAAAACGCTGCTCTTTATCTTAGATGGCATTCACCTTCCTGCTCCAGCATTCGAGTTTAATTCGAAGAAGTCGAAGATGCATTGGTTTGCTTATTAAGTTGGTCAGTATAATAATTGGAAAACTTCTTTCCATATACAGTCTCCACAGATGTAAAGGTGTGGACTAAGATAGCTTCATCCTTGATTTCATAATTACTCAATGTAATTTCTTCCCCAGACATCGTCATAACTGAATTTCCTGATAGCGATATATCAGACTTTAGCGGGGCTAATCTCTTACCCTCAATCAGAGGTCTCCACATAAATGCCAAAGTAAAGGCTGAAAAATCTTGAGCAGTTAATGTCAACTGGTCTATAGCTAAACCACTTATTCTTATTTTGGCTTCCTCATTTGCATTTATTGTGAAGTGTCCCAAATTCATGATTGAAGCATCCTCGACATACTTTCTTTTAGAACCTAACGCTACCGAACTGCTCCCAGAAACATCCAAGCTAGTCAATATTGATAAATTCACTTCAATAGCCCTTATGGATATTGGTGCAACTTTCATCAGTCTAAAGAAAAGTGTGTCGTTTTTGATTTCAATCTTACTTAATAGGTTTCTATCGTCATAACCTGGATAGTACTTCGATATTCGGATGCCATTGGATACCATCTTAGTGCTCGTCTCTTTGAGCTTCTCTTCATCACCACGCAACCAAAACATTTCATTCCCTAAATTAAGCCCTTCTCCTAAAAACAGGGAGATGTCCCAGCCATCTTCCACCACGATATGTTCAAAAGAGGTTTGGAAAGGAACATAGTACACTTCATCATTTGTAATTCCATCTTGGTTTGAAGGCATGGATAAAAAACACATATAGCCAACAAGAATAAAGATAAACCCAAGAAAAATAGTGAGCACCATTTTAGAAGCCTTCATAATTATGATTTTCGGTTGTTAAACAATTCAACTATTTCATCCATGGACATGTCCAATACATCCATTTTATCAAAGATTTGGGGTAAGTCTTGGGTCAAGAATTCAGCTTTCTTTAGGCCCTTGGCCTTAGCATAACCATTCTTCTCTACAAAATACCCCACTCCTCTTTTGTTGTAGATAATTTCCGATTCTTGAAGGTGGGTATAAGAACGCATTACAGTATTCGGGTTTACCTCCAACTCCACAGCCAAGTCTCGTACAGAAGGAATTCTTTCGTCTTCTTTCCATTGCTTCCTGATAATCATGGAAAGCATGATATCAGCGATTTGAAGGAATATGGGCTTGTTATCTTCGAACTCCATCTTAAGCCTCTTTTTCCTTTAGTTTCAAAAATGCCAATAGCCAGAAAACTAGCCCAATAGGAATGGCCCAGAAATGCCAATAATAGAGCAATAAACTTTCAGAGATTCTAATAGCCGCTAACTCGTCCGTTCCTTTTGAATAATCAACACTTGAGGCAGTAACATAAAATGACAATACAATAGAAACGGCCACCAATAAAATCCATAACAATATTTTCATCAAAGGAATCTTTTGAAAACTAGCTGCACCAAAGAGGAATATGGCTTGTATAAAAAAGTAAAACATTAGCCCCAAACCATAGGGTGCTATATTCAAACTAAAAGGCATGAAGAAGGCTGGAAAGACACTATTCAGCATACTATTAGCAAGGACCGAAAACAGCCAATAGATTAGCAAGAAGAACAAAGGGTAAACCAATGTAGTAAGCAAAACCTCACTAAAAAATTTCTCTGTATTACTGGCCGGAATCATTAAGTAATCAATAGTCCCCTGCTTAGTGCGGAAACGAATAAAGCTGCTTCCAGAGAAAACAAAGCCTGAAATGTATAGTGAAAGCACAAAAAAGAACTCGTGCTGATTAAAATACATATCACGGTTCATAATAGTGTTGATCCCACCAACGCTATTGAACATAAACAGGTATATAATCACTACCCCCAAACCAATGCAGACAGTATAGAGCATTCGTTTCAGGTTAAGGTGAAGACTAAGCTTTACTAAGCTGCCTAACCTTTGTAGACTAATCGTTGAATTATTCATGAGCTGTTGTTTTGAATTTTTCGGGATGAGAAACAATGCCAGAAAAGAGTAATTCTAAATCAATTTTAGATTCCAGATGACCTTTTGACGGAACAATGGCCTTTCCGTTGCCTAAGCCCCTTTCATGATATAGCCATTGAGTGGAATCAGGAACCGTATCAGTGGACACAAAATCATATTGGCTGAAAATGTCTTCTGTGCTCTTATTGAAAATAATCGCTCCATTATTAAGCACTAAAACCCTGTCGATTAGATTTCCCAAATCCCGCACTTGATGGGTAGAAATAAGAATAAGTTTGTCATCCGTCATGCTGGAGGCCACCAATTTTCGGAATACGCTTTTCGAAGGAATATCCAGTCCGTTGGTGGGTTCGTCAAATACCAACAGTGAACAACCAGAAGCCAAACCGAACGAAATGTAGAACTGCTTTTTCTGACCGTAGGATAAATTTTTAAGGTTCTCCGATGAATCGATCCCGAAACTGGTCATGTTTGAAGCAAATGCCTCATTATCGAATTTTGGATAGAATGGCGCATAGAGGGCCACATGCTTGTCCATTCGAAGGTTAGACTCTTCAATTTCTTCGGGTAGAAAATAAACATTGCCTAAAAACTGAGGACTACGTTTTGAAGGAGTCTCCCCTAGCATTTGACATTCGCCAGCTTTGGGGTAAAGCAAGCCCGTGAGTATTTTAATGAGACTTGTTTTGCCCGCCCCATTCTTCCCCAATAAGCCAACAATATTTCCTTGACCCAACTCAAGATTGAGTTCATGAAATAGCTCCTTTTTCTTGGCGTAATGAAATGATAAGTTTTTGACTGTGATCATATTTTAGTGTATTAGATAACTAGTACACTGCAACAATAATAGAAAAAAATCTTCTTCGCAACAGAAACTCAAAATATTTTCAAAACTATTAAAGTCATAAAGTCTACTATGAACTTCTAAAAAATCAATTCTATACACTTACTCATTGATTTAAATAATTCAAGCATAGCGTAATATATTCGTTAGAATATGAGTTATTTAACCATCAGCCTTAATAAACCATCATGAAACCTCTGAAATACGGTCTGCTTCTACTCTCCATAGCATGCATATCATGTCGCCAAGACCCGGAAGAGCTCCCCTCTCCAAAATATGATTCAGAAGTAGCCACAGAAATTATTGACGAGTTTATTGATGATGACATTGAGAAAATGGTACTCTCACAACTCTTCAACTTTACGCTCACTCGTGGTGTTGCAGCAGGAACCCAGACCCATGAATTAAACAACCCTTATGAATTCCGAACCCGTTGCGCAGTAAAAACCACAACCAACAACAATACGCGAGTGATTATCGATTTTGGGGCTGGCTGTAGGGATGAAATGGGCAGGTTTAGGGCTGGCAAAGTGACCGCAAACCTCTTCGAACGAAAAGAAGATGTTTTTGGAAGAGTAGAAATTACCTTAGATAACTATCATTACGAAAGTGTATTGGTGACTGGCGATAGAACAATAACAAACAACAGAGATACGCACAGACAACATGCTGAAATTCAATCCACAGTTGATGATGGACTTTTAACCTTCGATGACCTCAGCACATATGCTTACATTTCTGAAAGAAACACTACATGGGACTTCACAGACCAAGCAGAAACCGAATTTTACTTCGTTATTGAGTTTCAAAAATCAGGTTTGAATAGAAATAATGTGAGTTTTGAAAGCAATTCGTTTACTCAGATCACCTACAACTCCAACTGTTTTAAAACAGGAGTTGGCCAAATGACGGGTGGGAAATTCAGAATAAGTAGCGAGGGGGTGAACAAAACCATAGAACTTAAACCCCAAAACTGTAGCACTCAAGCCTTTGTTGCAGTAGGCGATGCCGAAGCCTATACCATGGATTTAACCGAATTGTTTATCAACCATTAAAAGGTCTATTCGCAATACTTCCCTACCTTTGCCCCCGATACAAGCCACCTTATCGCTGCGACTAGAGTAATCAAAATCGGAGAGGAAAGTCCGGGCACCATAGGGAAGCATAGCGGCTAACGGCCGTCATTCTCCATAGCTTTGGCGAAGGAGGAGAGGACAAGTGCAACAGAAAGTATGTACAGGTAATGCTGTAGTGAAACCAGGTAAACTCTA
>CAXBPM010000256.1:0-5377 GCA_963977345.1 uncultured Roseivirga sp. | reverse complement strand
GGGCTAACATGGCACCTTTGATTACATCACCAATGGCGTATACATT
Organism: uncultured Roseivirga sp.; assembly: GCA_963977345.1. Classification (GTDB taxonomy): domain Bacteria; phylum Bacteroidota; class Bacteroidia; order Cytophagales; family Cyclobacteriaceae; genus Roseivirga. The sequence goes on along the minus strand of CAXBPM010000256.1, from coordinate 5,331 downwards.
GTCTACTTTAGTTCTGAGGTGTTCATCTACTTCAATTCGGCCACGATCATCTGGCGTAATACCAATGTTCTCTAAGCCCAAACCTTCGGTATAAGGCTTTCTTCCAATTGAAACCAAACAGTAATCTGCATTCAGCTCGATTGTTTCGCCTTTCTTATTTTCAGCTTTAACGGTTACGTTTTTCGCTGTGCCTTTTACTTCAGTAACCTTATGGCCTAAGTAGAAGTTGAAGCCGAGTTTTTTCAAAGACTTCTTCAACTCACGGCCCATAGTGCTGTCCATAGTTGGGATAAGCGAATCCATGTATTCTACTACAGATACTTCGGCACCCAAACGGGCATACACCGAACCTAATTCCATTCCAATTACACCACCACCAATAACGATCATGTGCTTTGGTACTTCTTTAAGCTCTAAGGCTTCGGTAGAAGTGATAACACGCTTTTTATCGATTTTGATGAAAGGAAGCGAAGATGGTTTTGAACCGGTAGCGATGATTACTTTATCCGTTTCAAGCTTGGTTTCTTTGCCGTCTTTATCGGTAACCTTGATGTTGTTTTTGTCTATAAATGAACCAAGACCAGTGTGAACATCAATCTTGTTCTTCTTCATCAAGAAGGCGATACCGTTTACGTTATCTGTTACAACACCCGCCTTACGATCAATCATTTGCTTTAGATTCACTTGAAGGTTGTCCAAGTCAATGCCATGCGTTTTGAATGTGTGGGCTGCGTTGTGATAATGTTCTGAGGAATCGAGTAATGCTTTTGAAGGAATACAACCTACGTTTAAGCAAGTACCACCTAGTGTATCGTATTTTTCGATGATGGCCGTTTTCATTCCTAGCTGAGCGCAACGAATAGCTGCTACATAACCACCAGGACCCGAACCAATCACTGTTACATCATATTTCATATCTACGATTTTGGATGTTTGATTTTAGATTTATACTCCTAATAATAGTCTGGTTGGATCTTCGAGCAATTCTTTTACCCTTACCAAGAAGCTTACTGACTCTCTTCCGTCCACAATACGGTGATCGTAAGAAAGGGCTAAGTACATGATCGGAAGAATTTCAACCTGACCGTTTACTGCCATAGGGCGCTCAACAATGTTGTGCATCCCCAAAATAGCGGATTGTGGAGAGTTGATAATTGGAGTGGAAAGCATAGAGCCGAAAACACCTCCGTTAGTAATGGTGAAGGTTCCTCCAGTCATTTCTTCAATGGTAAGTTTACCATCTCTTGCCTTCAAGGCCAACCTCATCACTTCCTTTTCAATTTGGTCGAAGGTCATGCTTTCTGCATTTCTGATTACAGGAACCATCAAACCTTTTGGTGCTGAAACCGCAATGGAAACATCTACGAAATCGTGATAAATGATTTCGTTACCATCAATCTGAGCGTTTACTGCTGGCCAATCTTTGGCAGCCATCGTTACCGCTTTGGTAAAGAATGACATAAAGCCCAAACCAATGTCATGCTTGGCTTTGAATGACTCTTTGTATTTCTTACGAATGTCCATGATAGGCTTCATGTTCACTTCGTTGAAAGTAGTGAGCATGGCAGTTTCGTTTTTCACTGAAACCAAACGCTTCGCTACTGTTTTTCTTAAAGCAGACATCCGCTCTCTGCTTTCATTGCGTCCGCCCGGAACACTAATTGCTGGAGCTGAATCTTCTTTTTTGCTTTCAGTTGCTTTAGTTGCTGGTGCTGATTTCTGAGCACTTTCAGCATCTTCTTTGGTGATTCTGCCGTCTACGCCCGTTCCTTTTACTGATTTAGGATCAATTCCTTTTTCAGCTAAAATTTTGGCAGCTGCCGGAGAGGCATGGCCTGTGGCATAAGTTTGATCTTGAGAAGAAGATTGTGAAGATGGAGCAGAACTCGTTGCTGCTTTAGCCTCTGTTTGTGGAGCACCGCCTTCAGTCACTTCAATTTTACAAATTGTAGCACCAATTTCAATGGTGTCGCCTTCTTGTGCTATTACGGTAAGAATACCAGAAGCTTCTGCAGGCAATTCAAAGGTGGCTTTATCTGAATCTACTTCCGCAATAATTTCATCAAGCTCTACATAATCGCCAGTGTTTTTCAACCAGCTAGAAATGGTTACCTCAGTAATTGATTCGCCTACAGTAGGTACAATCATTTCCTTGGTTTCACCAGTAGGTTTTGGCCCAGTGCTTTCTTTGGCTTCAGCTTTTGGAGTTTCCTTAGCTGAATCCTTTTCTGGAACAGGTGCACTGCTTCCGGCTGCATCTGTATCAATTTCACAGATGGTAGCACCAATTTCTAACGTGTCACCTTCTTGGGCAATAATATGCAATTTACCTGCAGCTTCGGCATTCAGCTCAAATGTGGCTTTGTCTGATTCCAGCTCACAAATGATTTCGTCCATTTCTACAGACTCCCCTTCTTTTTTGAACCATTGGGCAATTGTAACCTCGGTTATTGACTCTCCAACGGTAGGTACTTTGATTTCAAGACTCATGATTTCTTAATTTTTTGCGAAAGCTTGATCGACTAATTTTTGTTGCTCGGCAGCGTGTACTTTGGCGTAACCTGTAGCAGGCGAAGCACTGGCTTTACGAGATATTAAAGTAAGAGCTGTGTCCTTGTAGGCTCTTTGTACAAAACACCAGTAACCCATATTCTCTGGTTCTTCCTGTACCCAAAGCACTTCTGCTCCTTTATATTGGCTCAAGATTGCGTTTACCTGACTGGTTGGGAACGGCTGAATTTGCTCTACCCTAACAATGGCTACATCTTTACGCTTTTCAGTTTCTTGGCGCTCTAGTAAATCGTAATAGATTTTTCCAGAACAAAGGAGAACGCGTTTTACAGATTTAGCAGTTACGTAATCATCGCCAATTACCTCTTGGAAACGACCTGAAGTAAAGTCTTCTACTGGTGAAACTACCTTAGGGTGACGCAATAAAGATTTTGGAGACATGATCACCAATGGCTTTCTGAATTCCCATGTCAACTGTCTTCTCAATGCGTGGAAGAAGTTGGCAGGCGTGGTAATATTAGCCACTACCATGTTGTATTCAGCACTCAATTGTAAGTAACGTTCAGGTCTTGCGTTAGAATGCTCTGGTCCTTGGCCTTCATAACCGTGAGGGAGAAGAAGCACTAAGCCATTCATGCGCTGCCATTTTGTTTCAGAGCATGAAATGAACTGATCTACCATTACTTGGGCACCGTTGGCGAAATCCCCAAATTGACCTTCCCATAAGGTAAGTGCATTCGGGTTGGCCATGGCATATCCAAACTCAAAGCCCATTACACCAAACTCAGAAAGTAGGGAGTTGTAGATTTCGAATTTGTTATCCGCACCAAGATGGTTCAAGTTGTTGTATGCTTCGTTGGTGCTGGCATCGTGTAATACAGCATGTCTGTGAGAGAATGTTCCTCTTTGCACATCCTGACCTGTTAAACGTACTTTTTTGCCATCTAGTAAAAGTGAGCCATAAGCGAGAAGTTCACCTGCCGCCCAGTTCAAAGACTTCTCTTTAAAGAACATGTCTTTACGCTGTTTCAGCTGCTTTTCTATCTGCTTTAAAGGCTTAAATCCTTTTGGAATTGTAGTGAGTGCATCAGCAACCTTCTTTAGGCTGTCAGCAGAAATTCCAGTTTCAGGTGATTGTTCAAAATCCTCTGGTTTAGATCTTCGTAAGTTTCTCCACTCCTCTTCCATAGGCTGGTAAACATAAGGAAGTGCTTTTTGCTTCACCAGATTGAGTCGGTCTTGAAGTAAGGCCCTAAATTCTTTGTCCAACTTTTTGGCCAAAGCACCTTCGATTTCTCCCTTTTCAATCAACTGCTTATTATAAACCTCACGTGGGTTTGGGTGTTTCGAAATGATATTATATAAGGACGGTTGTGTGAACTTAGGCTCATCACTTTCATTGTGGCCATGTCTACGGTAGCAAACCATGTCCACAAAAATATCGTCCCCAAATTTTTGTCTGTATTCTGTAGCAAACTGAACACAGAAGACTACAGCTTCAGGGTCATCTCCATTTACATGAAGTACAGGAGCATCAATAATTTTAGCTACATCAGTACAATAGATACTAGAACGAGCATCGTCAAAATCGGTAGTGAAACCAACTTGGTTATTGATTACAAAATGGATGGTTCCGCCTGTATTATACCCCTCAAGGTTACTCATTTGAGTCACCTCATATACAACACCTTGCGCGGCAACGGCTGCATCGCCATGAATAAGTATTGGTAATATTTTAGTACGATCTCTGTTGTATTCTTCGTCACCTTTGGCCCTTACAAAGCCTTCAACTACTGGGTTTACTGCTTCTAAGTGAGAAGGGTTAGGGGCTAGCTTAAGCTCCACTTTTTCGCCATTTACCGCAGTAACTTGGCTTGAGAAGCCCATGTGATATTTAACGTCCCCATCACCCATGGTAAGGTCTGGTGTAGAGTTGCCTTCAAATTCGCTAAAGATTTGCTCATAGGTTTTGCCCATGATGTTGGCCAAAACGTTCAAACGACCACGGTGGGCCATTCCAATCATTACTTCTTTAACACCGAGTTCGGCACCCTTATTAATAATGGCATCCAAAGCGGCAATTGTAGTTTCGCCACCTTCTAAAGAGAATCTCTTCTGGCCTAAATATTTGGTGTGAAGGAAGTTTTCGAAAACTACTGCCTCGTTGAGTTTGCTTAGAATTCTTTCGCGCTGCGCGTGGGACGGCTTAAATGAAAGCGCATCTTTTTCAATTTTTTCTCTAAGCCACTTTAGTTTCTCAGGGTCACGAACATACATGTACTCGAAACCGACAGTTCCTTCATAAATGTATTTAAGCGTTTCAATTATTTTTCTTAAAGGCGCTTTACCGATCCCCAATTCTTCACCAGAAATAAATAAAGTGTCTAAATCCGCTTCGTTAAGGTTGAAGTCGGCCAATTCAAGAATTGGCTTTCTGTCTTTTCTTTCCCTAACAGGGTTGGTTTTAGACCTTAAGTGTGCTCTGGTTCTGTAAGCGTGGATCAGGTTTCTGACCTGAACCTCTTTTTCTGAAACAGTATTGCTACTGGTAGCAGTTTGACTAGCGCCCGCTGCTTGACCATTTGGTAGCATTGGATACTCCGTTTGAGCGAACTCAAAACCTTCGAAGAATTTTTTCCAACCCTCATCAATACTGGTGGGGTCATTTTTGAATTGCTGATAAAGAGCTTCTAAAGCCTTAGGATCGGCATTGCTTAAATAAGAATAATTATCCATGAACAGGTGTTTGCCTCTTATGAGTACCAAAGGTAGACCTTTAGCTTAGTTATTAAAAATTGCTTATGCGGTTATATAAATATG
>CAXBPM010000255.1:0-5380 GCA_963977345.1 uncultured Roseivirga sp. | reverse complement strand
TATCCAGATGGAAGAGAGTTGAGAGGCAAGGTGGGTCAGGATGTAACCATTGAGCAGGGCTATGAAGGTGCACGAATGACGGCCATCAATCAGCTGGCAGTCTTGAAAGACATGTTGGGTGATTTGAAGAAAGTAAAACGCATCGTAAAGGTGCTGGGCATGGTGAACTGTGATCCATCTTTTGTTGAGCAACCCGCAGTCATCAATGGCTTTTCTGACTTAATGGTCGAAGTGTTTGGCGAAAGAGGAAGACATGCAAGAGCAGCAGTTGGCATGGCTTCACTACCAAGAGGACAATCCGTGGAAATTGAATTGGTGGTGGAAGTATATGAGTAGATCTCACTAAACCCTATATGTCATAATTCAAAATCCGTTACCGAACTTCAGTAGGTAACGGATTTTATGTTAAAAGACCATTGGGCTCAATGTAATGTTAAATAGAAAGTCGAGTGCCAACAGCAAAGAAAAATACTTAGCGTCAAAGATCGGTTAATCGCTACTGGAAAATACTAATTGATTATTAGAAAAAAACATTAGTCGGACTGTTGACTTCAAACTTCTTTAAAAACGGACCTTCTGTGAAATCATCACTTCGAATTATAACCTCGATATCAATTTTGGTAGGTTGTTCGCATAAGACAAATAAGTTTTGACAAAAAACATCTTTTTCAAAATCTGACTGTGAAAGACGAATGGCTGTTTTCTCAAACTTCATTTTACTTCTTGAAATAATAAGGTAAGAGTCATTTTCCTCAATATTTGTACAAAAGGAAATAGGAGGGCTATCTGAAATTTGGGCACTTATACTTTGAAAACTAGCATTATAGGCTCCTAATCCCTTTAAGTTTTTGCGCCTTAGTTCATCCCATATATCCCTCTCTGACATGAGATGAAAGTTATTGCCTTTACCTACCTTCATTTCAACATCCAAATCAATTGATTTATTTGATAGGTTTTCAATTCTAATATCTAAGTACTTTAAGTCCAATTCATATATTTTAGGATTGGATGACACTTCGAAGTAAGCCTCTATGTTCAGTGAAGATTTACGATCCTGTTTTTGATATTTGGTTTTGTATATTTCGTCAAATTCAGTTCTGCCCATTTTTTCAGAACTAGATCCAATCCTGATAAAACCATCACCCACACGAAACTCATTTTTTGAAGGCTCTAAAGTGTTGAATAGGTTCTTGGAAAGAAGGTAGGGCCTGTTCGAATTACCAAATATTCTGAAATACGCGAGCTTATTCCCTTGGTACTCAAAGGCTTTGTATTCAAACTTCAGCTTGGGAATGACATTGATTGAGATTAACTGTTGGTACTTTGCTTCATCAGTCAATTCTGAAATAGGAAAAAAAGTATCAGCTATTCCGTCTTTTTCTTTAACACCTAGGATAATATACTTGTCTTCATCGCTAGGATGATTAGCCATGGCGATAAGGTCTTTGATCAACTCATGTTTTTTAGCATGTTTACCTAATGGATATTGTTCTTTTTTAAAGTCCAAAGAATGACCTTCCGAGGAGTACTTTATGAGTTCGACCAACTTGTCCATGGCAATTGTTCCTTTAATAAGCTTCCAAATAGATTTGTTATTTATAAATTATAAGAGAACTGGTATAGTCCTTAAATGTCTAATAAACCTGTGTATGATATTATCTGATCCCCACCTTCACCCTCGCCATTCCTCTTGTTCCAATTTAGACTATTTAATTGCATCGAATCCTTTAGCACCCTCTCCAAGTACCTGTAACAATTTTGAGAACAATTCTTCAATTTCAAAGTACAATGTGATCTTTTTATTGGTTGGAGCAAATTGACTCAAAACGATCATATCCACTTTTTCTTTTGGTCTATTGATCCATGTCTTCGGGTTTTGAGTCTGAATTTTATTCTAAGAGTGCTGCCCTTTTCTATGCTTTTTTCATCTATACTATCAAATACATTTTAAAGCCACTTCGCTTTTAAGTCTTTGTATTTAGTTCTTCCGATTGGAAGAAGTGCGCCATTCTTTAGCTCGACATTGTATTTGCTTCCGGATGCTACAGTAATTCCCCCTATTTCAGAGATTTTCACTAAGTATGATTTGTGGATTCGTTCAAAAGAAGGTGATAACAACTGCTCCAGTTTTTCGAGCGATTTATCATGCAGTTCTTTGCTTCCATCTGCCAGAAAGAGCTCTGTGTAGGCACCAGCTCCTTTGATGTAATGCACCTCTTCAATGGGTATGAGCTGTATTTTATGTCTGTTTTTTACAGCCAAGTATTTGATTTGGGCTTCTGGTTTTTCTGTCGTGATCGTCCGATTAAAAGCCTGCTCAAGTCGTTCCTTATTAAAGGGTTTGGGCACGAAGTCCAACACCCCATATTCAAAGGCAGTGATTGCCTGATCTTTGTAAGCGGAAATAACTATCGTGTGAAAAGATCGGGAAACTGCGGTGGTCAGCAAGCCAAAGCCATCCTCACCATTCAAGTTCAAATCTAGGAGAACTAGGTCTAGGGGATTGTTTTCAATAAATGTCAGTGCCTCTTGGAGTGTATTAATATGAGTCAACGACTGTAGGGTATTGCCAAAAATATCACGAGTCATACGCTCGATTCTCTTGGCTATTCTCGATTCATCTTCGACTATCAAAATTCTCATCTCTTCAGTTGTATATTTTTATCACGCTTCTCCAACCATGACTCACCTGTTCAGTGTCTAGACCCCATTTATCTCCATAACTTTCTGTAAGTCTAGCCTTTATGTACTTCAGTCCTGTGCCTTCCGTTTTACTAGGTGTCTGACTCACCACATTCGCGAATGTTAAAAAGGTGTAACACTTATGATCATTGGCTGATTCAAAAATGAGTTTAAACCGGATGTTGTTTCCTTCCAATGGTAAGCTGTGCGTAATCCCGTTTTCCAATAGCGTGTGTAGAATGGCCGGTGGTATTTGTTGTTCTAGGTCTATGTCTTCTTCTTGCCAGGAATAATTGACTTCCTTTCGGTACTCCATAATCTCCAGATGCGTTCGGCAAAGTGCTATTTCCTGGGCAATAGGGATCAAGGTTTGGTTTTCTATCTGATTGAAAAGATCAAATTCCTTGGCCAGTGCTTCTATAAACAATACCCCTTTCTTAGGTGCTTCTTCTACCCAATCCATTAAAGAAGTCAATGTATTCATTAGGAAATGAGGTTGAATATTCTTCTTCAGTAATTCCAGACGCAGGCGGGTGGATTGAACCAACGAATTCTCATAAGCCAATCGCTGTGCCTTGATGTTAAGCGCTAATAGATACAGCATACCTAACAGAATAAGTCCCAAGCCAGTGTACATACTAACGACAAATCCGGAGACAAGAAATACCACAACCGACAAAAGTAAGGTTACAAGAACAAGGCGCGCTCCCCTTACACTTTTATAAACTCCATAACCTACCACACCAAAAGAAAAACACAACATACTCAGTACCATACCACCTGTTTTGAGGTCAAAAGCATGACCATTTATAAGCCACAGGAAAATGAGTACCACCGCGTATAGAATTAATGACAATCCACGCCTTGGATAGGGGAATTGCATGGAGAAGTAGTAAGGAATCAAAAATGAAATGCCCAACAAAAACGAGTTAATGATATGTAATCTTATGATATGCAAACTGTAATGCATGGGTACGTAATCTTTGCTAAATACGGTTATCACAAGAGCGAAAATGAAAAAGCAGCAAACACTAAAAATAAGTGTGGGATATTCTTTTCTATGGTTTAGGAATAGAAAAAGAAAATAGATAGATGCGATAAGAAAAGCTCCTGCGAAGACGTGCATGTATGAAGTTTTAATCAGAAGGTCGGTGAGTATATCCTCATAATCCGCAATCTCTAGTTCGTATTGTCCTACATGATCTGGGAAATAATAGTTACTTAATCGTAAGGCCAGTACATGTTCTCCTTCTGTCGCCAATTGCGTAGGAATACGGTAGGTAACCCACACTTTACCCTCAGGAGGAAGTTCTGCCTCTTGTCCCGGATTTCCATTTCCCCCAATCAACACCCCATCCCAAAAGATTTCATACTCTCCGTAAGCGTCTATTTGAAGGCCATAAGACCGGAATTCCTCAGGAGCGGTAAGAATATCAATCTTGGTTCGGGACCAGAAAATCTGCCCATCTGGAACGAGCTTTATCCTTTTCTGCCAGCGCTCATCATCAAAGTTTATTAAAGCCCAATCTGGTTGATCACCTATTTGGTATACGGTCTCGTGTTCTGTGAAGACAGGCTTGTCAGAACAGGAAGAGGTCAGCAGTACGAAGCATACTAACAGAAAATAAGATAGAGATCTTAGGTTCATTTTATCCGATTTTATTGATGTAAGCTAAACATTCTAAAACGTATTAAGGCCTAGTTCTGAGCAGTTCATTTAAGCATGGAGCAGTTGACAAGTTAAACGATGACTATTGACAACCTATGAGAGAAATTTTGAGTAAAGTCTTCAAAAACCCAAGCATATTATGAAAATCTCTTTAACTGAGTCCCGGAAAGAAGTGAACAAAAATACTAGGGGAGTTAAGCTCGTGATGATTCTATTTGTAGCCAATTTGATGGCGCTAAACCCTGTCTTTGCTCAAGAAAGTAATGTAAACAATGATACACATAGGGCATATGAAATGCCTAGAACCCAAGTCATTCCTATCCATAACTCTGAAACAAACGCCCAAGATACGCTTTACATAAAACTGCCAGAAGGATATGAAGAAAACAACGATATAGAATACCCCGTAATTTATTTTACTCACCCTGTACAGCATATCGAAATATTATCTGCGGCCTCTGAAAACCTGATAGAAGACGTTATTTTGGTCGGGGTTACCTTTCAAAAAGGAATGACGTTTCGGACGGTGGACAGCTATATGAATTTTATCCGCAACGATGTATTTAAGACTGTAGAAAACAGCTACCGAGCTGATGCTGACAGACGTACCTATTTTGGATATTCCTCTGGTGCTTTAGTTGGCGCTTACATATTATCGAAACACCCCAATGCCTTTAAAAACTTCATTCTTGGTAGTCCAGCTCTTGGAGGTGATTCAACAGTCACACAGAAAATTTATGAATTGGGGTCTAATACGGCCAATGGGCGGAAGGAACTGAACGCAAATGTCTTTGTTTCATATGGCACATCGGAAAAGGAGGCGGACAAGCAGCATTTCGAAGAGTTTATTGCCATACTTGAAAACCTCGATGATGAGAGTTTAACCCTTGAGCATATTGTGGTTAAGGGTGACCATCAAACATCATTTCCTATGACTGCCCTCCGGAGTATGATTTGGTTATCAGGCTTGATAAAAGATGTTGAATTCCCAGTCCTGAAAGGTCCTTACTTTGGACAAAAACCACCCGG
>CAXBPM010000254.1:0-5380 GCA_963977345.1 uncultured Roseivirga sp. | reverse complement strand
GGTTTCCAGCCCGGTGCCCCCATATCAATTTCGGAAACAATGTTCTTGATTGGCATTTTCCACGCCACATAAATACAAGTCACCAAGGCCACCACAACAATAAAGAAGGTGCCGAAGAAGAAGTCGAGAATATCCTGAAAGCCAGTGTAGGTCGATCCAAAAACCGTGACATTCATGGTTGAGAAAAATTCTGACCCACCTTGAGAAAGCGCTGAAGGAATGCCCACCACAAAAAGTAAAATACCCACTACCCAAGCTGATTTACTTCGGCTCCATTTTTTCTCATCCATAAAATAGGAAGCGGGCACCTCTAACATTGAAATAGAAGAAGTAAGCGCTGCTACCATCAGTAATAAGAAGAAGAAAGCACCGATAATGGCTCCTCCCGGCATATGGTTGAAAATATCAGGCAATACTTGGAACACCAAAGTAGGGCCAGCCGCAGGGTCTTTTCCGAAAGCGAAAACCGCAGGGAAAATCATAAATCCAGCTAACAAGGCTACACCAGCATCCATAAAGCCAACCCAAACGCCACTGCTCACAATATTGGCCGTTTTAGGCAAATACGAACCGTAGGTAATCATAATTCCCCAACCAATACTCATAGAGAAAAAGGCTTGGCCTAATGCCACCAAAAAGGTTTGACCCGTTATTTTACTAAAATCAGGATTCAAGTAAAATTCCACACCCTTCATTGCACCATCTAATGACATGCTTCGAATGGCCACAATGAGAATAAGCAAGAAGAGAACGGGCATCAATATTTTAGAAGCCTTTTCAATTCCACCTGAAATCCCTTTGCGGACAATAAGGATCGTGATCAATGTAAACAAGCCCATTAAAGGAATGGTGTTCATTGGATTGGCGGCAAATTCTTCGAAAGGAACTTGGCTGCCGCTTAGCGACTTGAAAATATAGCCGATTGTCCAACCGGCAATATTTCCATAATAGGAAAGCACGAAAAAACTCACCAACAAAGCCATAATTGCCCCCAAACCCATAAAAATAGGGTTGGCACCTGTGTCTTTAAATGCACCAATGGTGCCTTTCTTTGTGTACCGACCAAAGCCCATTTCTGTAAAGAGCAAAGGCACTCCAATAAGTATTACACAAAGCAAATAAACCAAAACAAAGGCTCCGCCTCCATTCTGACCTGTGATGTAAGGGAATCTCCAGATGTTCCCTAACCCGACAGCTGAACCGGCAGCAGCCATGATAAACCCAAATTTGGATCCCCATTGGCCTCTGCCCTCATTACTAACGTTAACCGCCATATTCTTAAAAATTGAGTTGATTATTGAAAAAATTAACGTAGAATATTGAACATTTTCCACCTAAAAACCTAGCGGTTAGACACCTGCGGCAGATGAATTAATGAAGTCAGATTTACCGCAAGTCAAGTTTTAGAATAGAAAATCAGTGTAAGGCTTGGGTTTTAAGCTCAAAAAACTACCTTGTTGGGCTGGAAAAACGATTTTTCTTAAACTTTAAACAAAACTTACAGGTAATTGAGCACGCAAGAAAAACCAGAAGAATTTAGTAATCGGTGGGGAATTATTTTAGCCGCTCTAGGGATGGCCATAGGTGCTGGTAACCTTTGGCGCTTTCCGAGAATAGCTGGAGAGTACGGTGGTACATTCATTATTCTATGGATGTTCTTCCTAATTGTATGGTCCATTCCACTACTTATGGCCGAATTAGCGATAGGTAAATATTATAAAAAAGGAACCATAGGGGCTCTGGGCAAATTAGGGGGCAAAAAATTCAATTGGATGGGTGTATTCGTTACGCTCGTTACCATGGGAATTGCCTTTTATTACTCAGTGGTAACTGGCTGGTCTTTTAGGTATTTTCTACTCAATACTCAGAATTTAATAGACTATGTTTTTGGCTCAGGGACTATGAATGCAAAGTTCGCAGACCCTAATGTCAACTACATGGATAATTTCTGGGCTCAACTATCTAACTCCAGCTGGCAGGCAGTCCTTTGCTATATGTTTACAATCGCCATCGCCATATGGGTTTTAGGAAAAGGAATTAAACAAGGGTTAGAGAAAGTCAACAAAATACTTATCCCAACGCTGTTTATTCTACTCATGGTAGTTGCAGCTTTTGCTATTCAATTGCCAGGTGGAATTGAAGGGCTTGAATACTTATTTACTATTAATGTCGAACTCTTCAAAGACCCAAATGTTTGGATTCAAGCCATTACTGACTCCGCTTGGAGCACAGGGGCAGGCTGGGGTTTAATGATTACTATTGGTTCATTTTCAAGAAAAAAAGAAGATGTTACACTCAATACATTCTTAGGGGCCTTTGGGAATAATTCGGCAGCGCTATTGGCAGCTATGGCAATTTTACCAGCCGTATTCGCAATGTCAGCCACATCGGGTGAAGCAATTAATTTCTTACAAGGCGGAAATACAGCTTTAGTATTTACAGTGCTCCCTCAGCTCTTTTCTCAAATGACTGGAGGACCTTTCTTATCTTGGATTTTCTTTGGTGCATTTGCCATGGCAGCTTTCAGCTCTATTCTGCCAATGATGCAATTAATCATTAAGAACTTAACTGACTATAGTATATCTAAAAAACGAGCCGCATTAATTACTGGTGCAGCTTGCTTTATCATTGGCTTCCCTTCGGCATGGAGCCTAGCAATATTCGAAAATCAAGACTGGGTTTGGGGTGTAGGCCTATTAGTGAGTGGTATCTTTATTTCATTCCTCATTATGCGTTACGGGCCAGCTAAATTTAAGCGAGACTTTATTGATGATAATTCAGATTTCAAAGTTTCTGCTAAATACTTCTCTGCCATGATCTACTTCATCTTTTTCGCTGGACTTTTCTTGGTCTACTGGTGGATGAATCAAGGATATAGTGAGTACCCATGGTTCGATGCAGACGGTAATTGGAATGTATTCGATACGTTTAGTAACGCTTCAATCGTAACACAGTGGGCCATTGCCCTCATCGTTGCCATTGTATTTAATGGATGGTTTTATAAAAAATTCGTGAAAAAATGAGTCAAGCAGCTATAATAGGAATGGTCATTTGTTTATCGATTACATTCGGAGGTTTTTTAACCTTCCTGATAATCGCGCTTAAAACAGACAAGAAAAAATCTGAGGCAGGTGCCGAAGAATAAGTCTTAGGTTAACGGCCGGCTATTTGTTCTGAAACAATGGCTATGCCTTCATCAAAAGTATGAGGCTCGTACCCCAAAACGGTACGGGCCTTTTCTATTAACAGCCCAGTTTTCGGAGGTCTTTTGGCTGTTTGGGTGAAGGTTGAAGCATCGGCCTTTTGCATAGTGGCCGTACTTAGGTTGAAGAACTCGGCAGTCTTAATAGCCATTTCGTAAGGCGTAAGTAAATCGCTTCCGCTTATATTAAAAATGCCTTTTGCTTTTTGTTCCGAAATTAACAAACAGCCTTTGGCCAAATCTTCTGCTAAAGTGGGGCTGCGCAATTGATCATCCACCACCTTGATTTCCTTGCCTTCTTCCAAACTCTTTTTCACCCAAAGAATAATGTTAGAGCGGCTCATATCATGCGCAATGCCATACACCAAAACGGTGCGAGCAATGGCCCAATCGATTTTACTTTCTTCTAAAATGCGTTCAGCTGCAAGCTTACTTTCACCATAATAACTAATCGGGTTGGCTTTGGCTTCTTCATTATAAGGGCCATTTTCACCATCAAAGATAAAGTCGGTAGAAAGGTGTACGAGAAAGGCATTACTCTTGTCACAAGCCTCTACAATGTATTGTACAGCAGTTACATTTAAGTCCCAGCAAGCCTCTTTTTCCAATTCGCATTGGTCTACGTTGGTCATGGCTGCAGTGTGAATGACCGCATCGGGTTGGTGCTGTGCGATTACCTCAAGTACCTGATCACGATTAGTGATATCAAGGGATTGAAATAAGTATTTGTCTTCTGGAATAGGTAGCCGGTTGGTTCCTCTGGCAGTCGCCACCAATTGATGGTTTCCTTCATCTAAAATCAGCTTGACCAGCTTTTGACCCAAAAGGCCATTTGTACCCGTGACTAATATTTTCATTACTCTTTTTGAGGATATTCTATTCCGTACTTTTTCGTGATTTCCTTTTTTGACATCTCAATAACTGAGATAGTCATTCGAATGTCTTCTGTTGGCTTGTCTCTTCTGCTTGTTTCTACCGCAGCAATTTTATCAATCACATCCAAGCCTTCAACCACCTGACCAAACACTGTGTATTCGCCATCTAAATGTGGTGCACCACCAATGGTGGTATAAGCTTCCACTTGCTGTGCTGTAAAGCCAGGGTCTACTTGTGGTCCAAATTCCTTTTCAATCAACTCCTTGGAACCAAAAACTAAGCTTCTTTGGGCCTCCTCAAAATTGTAGGTAGTGTCTTCCTGATACTTGGCTACATGGAAATTATACTTCTCATTCAACTCAATGTATTTATCCATTTTGCGCATGCGATCAAAAAAACCATTGAGTTTCAAAAACTCTCTTCTTTCTGCTCTTACCTGCAAACCGTCTTGGTCATACACCTCGCCATCCACAATATAGAACTGAGACCCGCTAGACTTCTTCTGAGGATTAGAATCATCACCCATTCTTGCCGCAGCCAAAGCTCCTTTTACATGGATGTATTTCTCTGGAAGAAACTCTGCATCAATTCTGTAATCAGCATCTTTCTCTTGAGTTCCAGTAGAAAGATTTCCTGTCTGAATCATGAAATTTTCAATGACTCTATGGAAAATAACAGAATCGTATTTACCTTCTTTCGCCAAAGTCAAAAAATTGGCTTTGTGTAGCGGGGTCTCGTCATACAAAACGGCTGTCATGTCTCCGTAAGGAGTGGAGATCACTACTACCTCATCCATTTCCGTATCACAGGCTGAAAAAAACAGGCTGAAAGTGAGTAGGAGCGCTAAGTTTAAAAAGGTCTTCTTCATCGCTAATTATTGATAAACTGGTCCGTATTTTTTTACTATTTCAGTTCTCGGCATTTCTTCTACTGAAATGTACATGCGTATATCTTCAAAAGGTCTGTTTGCTGGATCAACTCCAACCGAAGTAATAGCATCAATCACTTCCAAACCTTGAATTACTTGGCCGAAAACAGTATACTCATCATCCAAAGGAGGGTAGCCACCGAGTGAAGTATAAGCCTCTACTCTGTCTGCTGGCATTTTGATTGTGATTCCTGTAGCCTCACTTAATTTATCTGCCAATTCCACTGCTTTAATTCTAAAAGTCTCGTCTCCTCCTTCATTAAAAGAATCTTCTAACTCCTTATTTAAAGGGTTATCTGGGTCGTTTCTTCTCAAATTAGATATTGATTGCGACAAAGCCTGCATGTCCATACCTGTCTCTTGTTCAGAAAACA
>CAXBPM010000253.1:0-5499 GCA_963977345.1 uncultured Roseivirga sp. | reverse complement strand
CTTACAGCATGACTTAGCTTTGAAATTTGTACGAATGATATGACTTGATCGGCTAAGCTTGCTTTTCAGTCATCCCTGTTGGGATCTTTTCAGGAATTTCAGAGGAGGAATCCTCGTTACAAACGAGGATTAGTGGGAGGCTATAATACTAATCGTACAGCCATCTGTGCCTCGTCCTTTCAGGCCTTCCAAAAGAATGCAACGAGCTCCTAAACATGCTGATCAATCAGCACGGCATTGCCATCTGGGTCGACAACCATTATACTGGCGGGGCCGGAAGTACTTTCATCTGCTGCGCTCTGAAGTGTAATACCTTTGCTTTTCAGTTCCTTTTGTATGTGGCGTACATCATCGAAGTCATCGAGTTTTTGCGCTCTCTCATCCCAACCTGGGTTAAAAGTGAGAATGTTATTGGGAAACATACCCTGAAAAAGCCCCACTAAGGCGTTTCCATTTTTCATGATCAGGTAATTTTTCTCCATATCTCCAGCAAATACAGCAAAGCCAAGGGCTTCATAAAAATCTTTGGAAACCTTAAGGTCTTTTACGCTGAGGCTGATAGAAAATGCACCAAGTTTCATAGTTGTGGAGTTTGTTGATCGATGAAGGTAGGTATTTTATTGCTTTGAAATTGTGCACCCAGCGGGTAGCTCTTCGCGGTACTCAGCATGAAAGCTGATTTTTTCGTTTTGAAAATCTTTAAGGTTGAGGGTGGTGTGCTTTTCTCCATTCACCACAAAGAATACGTCATAATGGAAAAGGATATCATTCAGAAGGGTTACTTCACAGTCTAAATACTTTGGAACGATAACAGAGGGTTCTTCGCCCTCTGAATCAGAGACATAATAATAAGGGAGAAAGAGCTTACTGATATTTGTTGCGTCCTTGGTTAACGAACCAATGCCTGAGGCCCCTTGAGCACCATCAATACCGTTTACATCTCGCCAAGGAAAGTCATTACATTCTACTTGGAAAGGCACAAAGTCAACACCTAAATCCTTGAATGAGCTATCAAATTCTACGTCTATGTATTTGATATACATTGGTTCCAGCACATTATAATCCATGTAGACCATTTGAACAGGCTTTTCCCCATTAAAGACAAACTGATCAGGCGTTACTATACCAATGTCATACAAGGTAGTGGGGTCATTCTGCCCACCTGCTTTGAAGACTGGAGGTGAGGCTATGTAATACTTGGAAACGTAGTACGATCCGCCTGTAACGGTGTCTTTTTTATATCCGAAGGGTATACCCGAGAGCACTTGGTTTGCCTTACCCCATTGAAAGCCATCGGGGCCATTCCAATATTTGCTATCCATAGTAATGTTTGTGTTGCAGCCAAAGAGTGCTAGGTCTTGGGTTTTGGCGTGGGGCAGGGTAGTTTCCCCAAGGCTGAAGTTTACAAAGCCTGTTGTGTTGACTGGATCAATGGTTTGGGCTGTAGCCACGGAATAAATAAGGAATAAAGAAATACTTAGTGCTAAAAGTCTGGCGGGTGATCTCATCGGGTTTCGAAAGGCTAAATGAAAAAATGGTTGTGTTATCATAATTGATATCAATCAAATTTAATATATCTGGTGAATGATCTATAATAATTAAGTGAAGAAAATAATGAATGCTTCAAGTGGACGAAAGTCTTAATTATTTGAATCAACGATAAACTTTAAACCCCTTCATGAAATCCTTAAAAAGGAACCCCGACATTTTCATGTCAGGGCTTGGGTGGTGAACTTCATACACTAATCTGCTTTTTTCAATTTAATGGATTGCTTTTACATAGAAAATCACCTTGTTGTTATCACCTGTTTCAGTTTGATCCTTGTTTGGGTGATTAGAATTCTCAACAGCTTTAAACGTAAACTGAGATACCAATTTGGTAGTCGCGGTTGCTCCATATGTTCGCTAACCATAATAAAAGCGACTGCGATCATAGCCAAATTATGTCCTCCGGGTATGAGCATAGGCAAGAGCATCAGTGCCCAGCCTGATCCTATGCACCATATTCCATGAACCGTTCCAAACCGCAGGGCATCGAAACTGGCGGTCCATCCAAAAACTGCCAGAGACTGATGGTCATGCGCTCGATTTAAAAAGCGCTGTTTAATGGGAGAGAACTGCCATATGAGAGCAATAACTCCCACTGCCAAAGCCATAATATATGGCTTAAGCATTATGGTGTTCAATCCCAAAATTACGGCATTGATTACTAGCCCAGCGACAGCCCAAACTGACGTATAGGCAAGTACGAATAGCAATGAAGACCAAAAGCGCTTGCGTTTAAGGCTGCGTTCGTAGATGTACTGGATAGGGGCTATTAATTTGGGTAACATCATAGCGAGCACCATCAATATCCAACCTTTCATCAAATTAGAAATTGGATTCATAGCCAATAACATTTGAAATGAACTGTGAGTGTGGCTGTTTTCAGTGATATGTGAATGTTTTACAGCCATAAGGTCACCTAGATTGAATAACAACAACACCCAGAATATAGCACTCAGTACCAAAATCAGAACGGCAATGGAGATACGTGTGTGTTTAGCGTTTTTCACGGCTGTTGCTGTTCTCTATATATACTTACTCTACCTACAGTGACCTCTTGATTATCAGATATTGCATTGCTCGGTAATATTGCAACATCTAGCGAATCAACATCTAGGGCGTTGTCCAAGTGGAGGTTATCAATGATGTTGGAAATGTTAAATATAAACGTGAGTCCAGTGCCACCATGTTGTCCATCTTGTTTAGATGCATTACGAAGGCCAAAGAGAGAAACGTGCCCCGCAAGTTCATGATTGATAGAAACGGTAAGTATGTTGGCATCCATATTTCCTTTAACATTCTCAATTTGCAGATAAACCTGATCGGGAAGGCTTGTTGCCGAAGCTTTCATCAAACTCGTAGGTACATTCTTCCAAGCCTTATTGTCAAGCTTTACTGTTGTTTGAAGGCCGGAACCGTCTAGTTTCAATTGGCCTTCATTTGCGCCAACAAGTTCTGAATTGGTTCCTAAATCCATAATTTTCTCTAGTGAGGTGTCAATTGATGATACTCCTAATTTAGTCAGTCTTTGAGCAAGAGCCGTTACTAATCTTGGAGATTTTGCTCCAGTAAGATCGTCATAATTATAATCTAGTTGACTCAAACTGTTTACATCCGAAGGTTTATATACCCATGATGTTCCATTAGGCATAGGCATTACAAACGCTCTTGCGCCAGAAGCGGCAGGTCCATTAAGCCAATTCTGGTTTGTGGGGTTTACGTTGCCGACAGAGTTCCATGAGGCCCACATACGGTCTATATTAGAATGATGGAGATAAAATATTGGGTCAAGCGCAGCGATGCCTGGATCTGACATCAGACCCCAAATATTGCCACTACTCCCTCCCACTTGTACATGCACAATGTTATGAGGATTGTTTTCTAGGTTTCCACTCACACTTCCCGAATGCGAAAAGCCAGTTGACGGGCCACCATAACCAGGGCTAGGAGTGGCTGTATTACTTCCCGTAAAAATGGTATTTCCTTGACAGGCCTGTGAAACAGGCGGAATAGCTATGTATATATTTCTGTTATTTGTTGGACCAAACCTTGCGTTAACGTACAATGGGTTTGGACTTCCATCTGGCAATCTTTGTTGTGTAAAGGCAGGTGGAATTCTATATTGATTTTGAGGCCCGAAATAGTTCCAATAAGGTAAGGCCCAAGTGCTCGGTCCTCCCAAACCGACAATTGCGGAACGGATTTGAGCTTCCAATGCAATCAGGTATCCGCGATGCCAAGGTGTGAAATACCAACTTTGGTGTTGACATTGATTCCAAAATTTATTCTGGACACTTTGTGAAGGAACTGGTGTGGTTGGCACACTTGGTGGCCCAGGAATAGAACCCCAACCAGGGAAGGAGGTCTCAGATATGTATTCACCATGAATGGCAGCGAAAAACCACCAACTACTTTCGTCATTGAGGGCTCGCGATTGCATAACACCTACTCCTTTTGCATACCACAAAAGGTCAGTATTGTTGAATGTGCCTTGTTGATTCCAAGCATTCTTACGTAAAAAATTAGGCATAATATTATAATTAAAATAGATTTTCCCTACTCGTATGGCTTTTCGGTTTCGCCCCGTTTCAGTCGTGGTCGCTGGTCTCCACTTTTGAGTTTTATGATCTGTTTAGTCGTCAGGTGATTGTTCTTTAGGTTTATATTGAGTGCTTATAATGGTTATCTAATTTAAATTTAATAATTATTATGATTTATACAAGTGTTATAATGTTTGTAGTTATGATTTTATTGATATTTTTATTAAAATCAAGAATGGGAAATGAAAGTGACTTTTAGTGGGCTGGCAAAAAGTATGATAATGGTAACCTGTTTTAAAACTATTTTTTAGTAAGTGCCTCCCCATTTGTGTCACACACTGGGAAGGAGTGGTGGATGAAATTTGAAGGGTCTCCATTAAAGGCCTAAAAAGAAATTCTACATTTTCATGAGAAGCTAGAGTAGCAAACTTCACAATCACCACACAACACTCTATTGCTGGACATATATCATATAAGTTGACTATCTTCCTTTTTCAACCTTAAGTCTATGATCAAGAAACTATTTTTTGCAGCACTCACTTTTTGCTTTGTCGTATCCTGCGGTTCATCAGCCTCTTACGATATCATTATTGAAAACGGAACTGTCTATGACGGCAGTACCAACCAAGCCCAAAAGGCAGATGTGGGTATTAATGGAGATCAGATTGTGAAGATTGGCGATTTAAGTAAAGCCAAAGCCACCAAACGCATTAATGCAACAGGCTTGGCCGTCTCTCCGGGTTTCATCGATATGCATGCCCATGTGGAATCCATTATGCGTTTGCCTGCAGCGGAGAGCGCCATTAAACAGGGAGTAACCACCGTTTTGGGTGGCCCTGATGGAAGAGGCCCTTCGCCCATGAAGGATTATTTAGATAGTTTAGACGGATATGAGTTGGGTGTGAATGCTGCTTATTTGGTGGGGCATAATTCCATCAGAAGAGCGGTTATGCAAACCGAAAACCGTGAACCAACCCCTGAAGAGTTGGAAGAAATGAAAGGTAAGGTGCAAGAGGCCATGGACAATGGGGCTTTTGGAATTTCCACGGGACTTAAATATGTGCCGGGTTCTTTTTCTAAGGTAGATGAAGTAATAGCACTGTCTAAAGTAGCGGGTGAAGCAGGAGGAATTTATACTTCGCATTTGAGAGAAGAAGGTTTGGGTTTGCTCGATGCCGTGCAAGAAGCAATTATGATTAGCAGGGAAGCCGATATTCCTGTGATTCTTACCCACCACAAAGCCATTGGCCGACCGATGTGGGGCGCAAGCGTTAAGACTTTAGCCATGATTGATTCTGCCCGAAATTTGGGGCTGGATATAATGGCAGATCAATATCCTTATACGGCCAGTTCTACTGGTATTTCCGTGCTTATTCCCACTTGGGCAATGGCGGGAGGAACTTCGGCCTTAAAG
>CAXBPM010000252.1:0-5501 GCA_963977345.1 uncultured Roseivirga sp. | reverse complement strand
TGCGGTGGAGCCAAGCAACAGGCGTTTTATCTCCCATTTCCTTTACTTTCTCTAGCCCAAACTTGGTGATGGGGTTCAACGGATCATCGTTCAATTCAGAACCTTCAACCACCGGCACATACTCATCCAAAAGCAAGGTCATTTGGCGGGCAATTCTGGTTTTGGCTTGCCCTCTTAAGCCCAACAAATTCATGTTGTGCTTGGAAAGAATGGCACGTTCCACATCAGGAATTACGGTATCTTCATAACCCCAAATGCCTTCAAAAGTAGGCTCCTTGTTTACCAGTTTTTTGATCAGGTTATCACGAAGCTCATCCTTTACAGATTTACTTTGATAGCCCGCCTTTTTCAAAGCGCCAAGGGTATTTATCTTCAATAATTGATCAGAGGTCAATTTGTAATAGCTCATGTTAAAATCGTTTTCTGCGATTGCGTTTAAAGTCTTCAAAAATAACGTGCCCCAAGCCCTTAAGGCTACTGTAATAGGCATTGCCGTTATTGGCTGCGGTAAATTCCTTCACAAACTCCTTCAGATATGGATCTGACGCAATCATAAAAGTGGTAATAGGAATCTGTAATCTCTTACACTGGCTCGCCAAGTTCAGTGTTTTATTAAAAATCTTTGGGTCGAGCCCAAAGGCGTTCTTGTAGTATTTAATTCCAACTTTCATGCAGGTGGGTTTCCCATCTGTAATCATGAAAATTTGTTTGTTGGCGTTTTTCCTTCTTCTTAAAATATCCATGGCCAGTTCTAGCCCAGCAATGGTATTGGTATGGTAAGGCCCAACTTGCAAGTAAGGCAAATCTTTAATTTCAATTTGCCAAGCATCGTTCCCAAACACAATCACATCCAGTGTGTCTTTTGGGTATTTGGTTTTGATGAGTTCGGCCAAGGCCATGGCCACTTTTTTAGCCGGAGTAATTCTGTCTTCCCCATACAAAATCATGGAATGGGAAATATCAATCATCAGTACTGTTGAGGTCTGAGTTTTGTATTCTGTTTCAATGACCTCCAAGTCATTTTCAGTCAGCTTAAACTCTCCAAAACCATTATTGATTTGCGCGTTGCGAATAGAATCCGTCATGGCAATTTGCTGAAGCGAATCACCAAATTCGAAAGGACGTCTGTCGGTGCCCGTTTCATCTCCTATCCCAGAAAAGGAAGTCTTGTGTTGCCCCTTTCCTGATTTTTTCAGCTTGCCGAAAATTTCTTCCAAAGAAGATTTTCTGATTTCCTGCCCCGTTTTATCGGTCACCTGAAACTTACCGTCTGCATTTTGCTCGGTCAGATAGCCTTTATCTTTCAGGTCTTCAATAAAATCACCGATGCCATAATTTCCATTGGTAATATTATATTGCTTATCTAAATTAGTCAACCAGCTGAGGGCTTCGCCAGCCTCACCTCCTGTAATACTAATCAACTGTAAGAAGATATTCAGTAGGTTGTCAAAGGCAGATTGTCCAGCCGTTTTTTGCGGAATGTATTTTGAGAATCGATATCCTTTCATGAATGCCTTGACAACGCGATTGATAATGAATTGGTTTAATTTAAACCCTTTCTTTTTAAGTGCAGATGCTTAACGAAAATCTATTTAATTAAAAGTGTATCTTTTTTCAACCATGGCGTTCTACTGTCAAAATTCTAAACTTATGCAAAGCTTCTGAGAGAATGATAGCCACAGAAAACATCAATGCCGATGCTATCTCAGAGAACGAGCTGATAGAGTGGTCCAAGAAGGATCATCGCTATTTTGAGCCCATTTATGAAAAATACTATGAGCCCATTTTCAGGCTGATTATGTACAGGGTGCAGGACGAAGAGGCAACCAAAGACATCACTTCGAATGTTTTTTGTAAGGCCTTGGTCAATCTAGACAAGTACAAATTTCAGGGATTGAGTTTCTCGTCTTGGCTTTATCGTTTGGCACTCAATAGCTGCTACGATTATTTCAGAACCCAGAAGAAAAAGCGCACGGTGGTTTTAGAGGAATTTATGACTCAGGAAATGGCCGAAGAGTTTGAACCCGAGGCTTTGTATTTACAAAGAGGGCTCAAGCTACTGCCAGAAGTACTGGATAAGTTAAAGCCGAGGGACCTTGAACTGATTGAACTCAGGTTTTTTGAGTCGAAAAATTTCAAGGAGATCAGTGAGATTTTGGGGATTACAGAGAACAATGCCAAAACCCGATCGCACCGTATTTTAAAGAGAATTAGAAAAAAATTAGAGCCGAGCAGATATGAAATATAGATATTTGAAAAAAGGCAAAAAAGTAAGTTCAGAGCGAATAAAGGCTCAAATGGACTTTAGTAGCGTACTGGAAAATTCAGCTACAATGCTGGAGGGCAACCTTCCCAAAGATGTTATCACCAAGTCTGGAATAAGCAGAATGTGGTTTCTACTACTCTTGTTACCACTTGCTGCTGGAATTTACTTTTTCACGCTTCCGAGTGAAAAAGTAACTAAGGAATTACAACCACCTGTGGAACAGAAAATAGAAGAGGAAATGCCAAAACAAATTGTTCCATTAGACACAATTGAGAGCACCCCTACTGGAAAAAATGTAACGGAAAAGGATACAGTTGCAATAGCCAAACCAGAGCCACAGGTTTCTCCAGAGCCCAAACAAAAGGTAGCCGACACCAATGCGGTAAAAGAAAAAGAAGCAGCCTTTAACAAGGAAGTCGAAAAAGAAGATGTCTTTATAAAGGCCAGTCCAAATATGGGTTTTGAGGCCTTTTATGCCTTTTTGGACAGCGAAATTAAGTTTCCAGAAAATGCCAATTCTAATATTTTTGAAGGCTATGTAAAAGTGCTTTTTGCCATTAATCCAGACGGCAGCATTTCTGACTTTGAAATCCAAGAAAGCCTAGGCGAGTCTTTCGATAAAGAAGCCTTACGGGTACTCAAATTGGTGAATGAATGGAGCCCGGCTACTTTTAATAATGAGGCCGTTCGCAGCCAGCTTTCTATAAAACTAAAGTTTGACCGAGACAATAATTAACCATGAGGAAGCTAAGACCAATTGCCTGCCTGTTTTTGTTGTTTCTTGTCAAGCTCACAAGTGCTCAGACTTTCCAGAAACAAGATTCATTAAAACTGCCCACCCTAACAAACCCTCAAATGGTTTGGGCAGATTTCAACTCGGATAGCAACTACGATCTGTTGGTGTATGGCAGCAACCCTACCAGCGATTCCACTCAATTCTTTCTTTTCAAAAACGAGGGTGGCTTGTTCCTTGAATCTATTCGCCTGCCATTTTTCGACCTTAAAATTCATGCCTTAGAAGTAATTGATATCGATAAAGATGGAGAACTAGACATTGTGTTTTCTGGCATAAAAGCAGGCACAGACACACTCTTCTCATCACTTATAAATCAAGGAGAATTCGAGTTTCAACTGCTTCCTACTCCAATGGCTTCAATTCTTACAGAAAAGTTTATTCTACGAGACTTTAACAGAGACAATCTGCTGGAGTTGGTTTACATAGACACTGATTCAAAAGTCAAATACTTGACGGGCACAGCACTTGGCTGGGAAGAGCAAACAAACTTTTTCAACAATTCGCTAGCCGATGCTTTATTCGATTTGGATCTGAACAGTGATGGCCTCAGCGACATGCTGATTTCTTCTTCGAACCGACCTGATTCATTGACCCGATACATTCAGAACCTCTCTTCTAATTGGATGGAGTTTCAAAAGCCTTTCCCTATCGATAATCTGTCCATCAATGTTTTTACCCACGGGGCTTTTACCAATAATGGCTATCCAGATATGTTTTTTTCAGGAAGCCCATTTGGCGGCAGCCCGTCCAACTTCTTAATAAGAAGCAAACAAGATACTTTTGACATCACTCAAATTCTTCCTGATTTAGAGGTACTGGATGCCCTAATGGCCGATTTTGATTCAGATGGAAAAACAGACTTATGGCTCAGCACGCGTAACCAAAGTAACGAGTTCGCCAGTTATTTCTTGAATGATTTAGCCGAACCGAAAGACACGGTAATTATGAATATGGCTACGACTTCCACCACACTATTTGCCGATTACTCTAATGATGGAAACTTAGACTTTGCTCAACTACGCTCTTCTGGTGATTCTTTGGAAGTTTTCTTCTTCAAAAACGAACAAACGCTTTTCAATCAAGCTCCCTCGAATCCTACAAAAATCAATGCGGTTCAAACGGGAATTGGACAAGGACTAGTTGCTTGGGGTGCAGGTTACGATTCGCTATCAAAGACTGATTTTTTGTCTTACGATGTAATTATCGCCAATTCAGATACCGTTGCGATTAATGACGGCAACCTTAATATTAACACCCCAAACCCACGACTTCCAAATCATGGCAATCAGCTTTATGCCAACGAGGCCATTTTTAAGAGTTTAGAACCCGGAAATTATTTTCACTATGTAAATGCTGCTGACAATGCATTCAATTATCTCAGTAATGGAAACTGCAAAGTCAATACCAGCATTCTCAATCAATTTGCCATCTGTGCAGTAGAGAATTTAGAAGCCTCAGTTATTGAAACATGCAAAGGAAGCACCTTAACATTAGGCACCCCAACCATTTTAAGAAATTGGGTTTCAGAAAAACGTGGCCCTTTAGGCCAATCCGACATTTTAAAATATCAAGCTGACTCAGACGATACCATCTACGGATCTGTGGTGGAGTTCAAAAACTGTAGCGATGGCCAGTTGATTTATAACATTCAGTCAAAGGACACTGAAATTCCAGAGATCAATATGCCAGCTTACAATCTCGTGTGCCCAGGAGATACGGTATCGTTCTCAGCAAATGCTTCTTGGACCAACATTCAATGGACAGCGGCCCAATTAGGTGATTTGGGCGCTGGATATGCCATTAGTTTTGTGCCCACAGAATCTCAACTCGTTTTTTTCTATGGCGAAAACGAAGATGGTTGTTCTTTTAACTACACCGCCTTTGTTGAAATAGAAAATTTTCAGCCATCAGTCAAAGACTCTGTTTTAAGCATTAATGTCGGTGAAAGTGTAGAACTAGTGGCCAGCGGAGGTTCCACCTATGAATGGCAGCCTTCTTTAGGTCTTAGCAACCCTAACATTGCAAATCCGCAAGCAAGCCCACGATCAGACATTACCTATATGGTGACCATAACGAGTGAAAATGGCTGCACAGAAACATTAGAGGTGCAGGTAAATGTGACTCAAATTGGAGGAGTCGCCAATCTATTTACGCCAAATGGCGATGGTAAGAACGACAACATTGTGGTTTTTCTGAGTCAAATTCCAAGCGAATTTCAATTCAGTATCTTCAACCGATCGGGCAATTTACTTTACCAAACCAAAAACCCTCAAGAGGCCATGAATAATGGATGGAATGGTACCGTAAACGGATCAACCGTTTCGAGTGGTGTCTATTTCTGGAGCGTGAGTGGACAATTTGAAAATGGACAGCCCGTAAAACTTAATGGCAACACGAATGGTAAAATCAGTTTAGTGAGGTAATGAGAATGAACCGAAG
>CAXBPM010000251.1:0-5504 GCA_963977345.1 uncultured Roseivirga sp. | reverse complement strand
TATGAAAACGAAGAGTTTAACCTGCTTCAGCATGCCCTAAATATTGAAGACGGACTGGAAGGATTGCGCTACGACAAAATCGTAATTGCTACCGATGCCGATGTGGACGGAATGCATATTCGTCTACTTCTCCTGACTTACTTCCTTCAGTTTTTCCCTGATTTGGTTCGAAGAGGTCATGTCTATATTTTAGAAACGCCATTGTTTAGGGTTCGAAATAAAAAAGAAACGATCTATTGCTATAGCGAAGAGGAAAAGCAAATCGCGGTTCAGAAATTAGGGAACAAACCTGAGATTACACGATTCAAGGGTTTGGGTGAAATTTCACCAGAAGAATTCAAAGGCTTTATCAATGCTCAAATGCGTTTGGAGCCTATCATTCTGAGAAAAGACACCAGCATCGAAGAATTACTTAAATTCTATATGGGCAAGAATACACCAGACCGCCAAAACTTCATCATCGATCGACTAAAAGTAGAAAAAGACTTGGTTGCCGAAACGGCCTAAATAAATGTCTAGATCAGGATTAACAGAATTATAAAATGGCCAAATGGAGAAGGATGAGCTTACATATGCAGTTATCGGTTGCGCTATGAAAGTTCATAACACTTTAGGCCCTGGCTTTCAAGAAGTCATTTATCAACGATGTTTGGTAATTGAGTTGGAAAGGGCAGGTATTGGTTATAAAAGAGAACAAGAGCAGGTTGTTTTTTATGATGGAATTGAAGTAGGGCTTCGCAGAGCTGATTTTATAGTGGAGGACCGTGTGGTGGTTGAACTGAAAGCTTTGGTGAGACTAGAAGATGCTCATTTGGCACAAGCAAAGAATTACACTGTGGCCTATGATTTTCCGAAAGGCCTACTGATAAACTTTGGCGGTAAGAGCCTTGAATACAAATTATTGTTTAACCCAAAATACCAAGATCAGAAATAGCGATTGGGTAGCTATCAATCCTGAGAATTCTCAGGTTCTGAATAATTCTGATCCAAGATAATATGACTGAGGATACTGAAGAATTGAACAACGGAGAGGATAGAGGGCTACAAGAAGTAAGGCCAGTTTCTGGCATGTACGAAGACTGGTTTCTCGATTATGCTTCGTATGTAATTTTAGAAAGAGCTGTTCCGGCTATCGAGGATGGTTATAAGCCTGTGCAACGCAGGATTCTCCATGCTATGAAGGAAATGGACGATGGCCGTTTCAATAAAGTAGCCAACGTAATCGGACAAACCATGCAGTATCATCCGCATGGGGATGCTTCTATTGGAGATGCCATTGTAAATATAGGACAGAAGGATTTACTGATTGAAACCCAAGGAAACTGGGGCGATATCCGTACAGGAGACAGCGCAGCCGCAGCTAGGTATATTGAGGCTAGACTCTCAAAATTTGCCTTAGAGGTAGTTTTCAATCCTCAAACCACCAACTGGCAACTTTCTTATGATGGCCGAAAAAAGGAGCCAGTTACATTGCCTGTTAAGTTCCCAATGCTACTTGCCCAAGGGGTAGAAGGAATCGCAGTAGGCCTTTCTACCAAAATCCTTCCGCACAACTTTATTGAGCTGATTCAAGCCACTATTAAGGTATTGCAAGGTAAAAGCGTAAAGCTGTACCCGGATTTCCCTACTGGTGGTATGGCCGATTTTTCAGAGTACAATGACGGTTTAAGGGGCGGGAAAATTAAGGTTCGAGCCAAAATTCACGAAGAAGATAAGAAGAGTCTGATCATCAAGGATATTCCATTCGGAACGACCACTACAAGTGTGATTGACTCGATTATCAAAGCCAACGATAAAGGGAAAATCAAGATTAAAAAAGTGGTGGATAACACTGCTGAAGATGTAGAAATTTACATTGAATTGGCCCCAGGCCAGTCGCCAAATATTACCATTGACGCACTTTATGCCTTTACTGATTGCGAAGTCAGTATTTCACCCAATTGCTGTGTAATTATTCAAGACAAGCCTCATTTTATTGGGGTAACGCAAGTGCTTCAAACTTGTACAAGCCAAACGGTAGATTTACTTAAGCGGGAACTTGAAATTAGGAAGAGTGAACTGCTCGAAAAGCTTCTTTTCTCTTCTTTAGAGAAGATTTTCATCGAAAATAGAATCTATCGCGATATAGAGGAATGTGAAACCTGGGAGGATGTGATTGCCACAATTGACAGAGGTTTAGATCCATTCAAACCAGAGTTCTATCGTGAGATTAAGGAAGAGGACATTGTAAGATTAACTGAAATTAAGATCAAGAGAATTTCTCGGTTCGATGCTTTCAAGGCTGATGAATTGATGAAACGTCTTCAAGATGAATTGGCTGAGGTAGAGCATAACTTGGCCAACCTAGTAGAATACGCCATTGCTTATCACGAAAGGCTACTGGAAAAATTCTCAAAAGGAAGAGAACGTAAAACAGAAATCAAGTCTTTTGAAAGTATCGCTGCCACTGTTGTAGCTGCTAACAATGCCAAACTCTATGTTAACCGTGACGAAGGCTTTATTGGTTACGGAATGAAAAAGGATGAGTTCGTGTGTGATTGCTCAGATATTGATGATGTCATCGTATTCCGCAAGGATGGAAAATTCCAAGTGGTTCGAATCTCAGATAAGATTTTCGTGGGGAAAGATATTCTCCATGTGGGCGTCTTCAACAAGAATGACGAGCGCATGGTGTACAATATGATTTACCTTGACGGGAAAACAGGCCGCAGTATGGTCAAGCGTTTCCAGGTGCTGGGTGTCACCCGCGACAAGGAATATGATCTTACCAAAGGTGAGCGGGGGTCTAAAATGATGTACTTCACCGCCAATCCGAATGGAGAAGCGGAACTGGTAACCATTTATCTAACCTCGGGTTGCAAAGCCAGGGTAAAAGTATTCGACTTCGATTTCTCTGAAGTTGAAATCAAAGGAAGAGGCGCTGGAGGAAATATCGCCACTAGATACCCTGTGCGCAAAATTCAGCTCAAGATGGAAGGTAAATCTACTTTGGGCGGTGTGGATATTTGGTACGATGATTCAATCGGAAGAATTAACCGTGATGAGCGTGGAGTATACCTGGGCAATTTCCAAAGCGAAGATAAAATATTAGTGATTTATGATTCTGGTGAGTATGAATTGAGCTCTTTTGAGTTGACCAATCGTTTCGAAGCAGGTAAAATCATGCTGATTGAGAGGCTCGATCCAAAAGGCATCATTTCCGCCATACATTACGACCCAGACTCACAGTATTCATTGGTGAAAAGATTTCAAATTGAGACCAGCACCATGGACAAGAAGTTTGGTTTTATCAGTGAAGACAAAGGAGCTAAACTCATGTTGGTGACCACTGTACCTCAGCCACAAGTGGAAGTAGCATATACAGCAAAAGGGTCTAAGGAGCGTCAAACCATGACGGTTGATTTGGACATGGTCATTGATGTTAAAGGCTGGAAGGCCATGGGGAACAAGATTTCTCAGCACTCAGTAAAAAAGGTGACTTTGCTGAACAGTAAGGATAAGTCGAAACCAGATAAGGTAGAAGCTAAAGCGCCAATAGAAACTCCTGAGGAAAGTACTTCTCCAAAGGCAGATGAGCAAAAAGAGGTGAAAACCGAAACTCCAAAACCAACACCTCCAAAGCCTGAAGAAACTAAGGACGATAAACCTAAAGGTAAAGAAGGTGGCGGTTTTAATGTTGGAGAAACCATAGACTTGTTCTAGAGAATAAGGGTAATGTATTGAATAACTGTTTCTTAGATGAGGCCATTTTAAATTAGGCCAAAGGTTGAGGGATATTGTTTGTTCGAATTAAAAGCTACCAGTAAAACGCTGGTAGCTTTTGTTTTTCATTACTTTTGCGTCCTAATTCAATAAGCGCTTTGCAGGCAGAACTCATAAAAATTCTTGAAGAATTCGTTACCGACAATAAGATTAACCTTATCAATAAGGTGCTTTCGGAACGAACGAGGCATTTGACTGTAGTATTAGAGGATGTATATCATTCTCATAACGCCAGTGCGGTACTTAGAACATGCGATTGCTTTGGTGTGCAAGATTTACATATCAGCCAGAAACTTCACGACTATCACATTAACCCGAATATTGTCCGCGGAGCATCCAATTGGGTCACATTACATAAATATGATAGGGGAGAACAAAGCAGCTCTAATTGCCTGAATGATTTAAAAGCGAAAAAATATCGATTAGTCGGTACAACCCCAGATCATAATTCTACATCTATACATGAGTTAAATATTACTGAAAAAACGGCCATCATTTTTGGGACTGAATTAGAAGGGATTTCTGACAATACTAAAAACGAAGTGGACGAATTGGTACATATCCCTATGTATGGCTTCACCGAATCATTTAATATGTCGGTAAGCGCTGCCATGGTTTTACAAGATTTAGTGAGAAGACTTCGTCAAAGCGATGTAGAATGGCAATTGACAGAACAAGAAAAAGAAGACCTTAAATTCGAATGGTACCAACGGATAGTGAAAAGGTCAGACCTACATATTAAAAACTATATGAAGGAACAATCTATTAATAATAAAGGTTGACAACAGAATATGAATCGGTCAGTATACTTTTTAAGGCAACCAACGTTTAGCACTCATAACCTCAGAAACTCAAGAGTTTGAAATCAAAACACATTTTTACACTGTTGCTTCTATTTGCCACAAGCTTGGTATTCGCGCAGCAAACCATAATTAGAGGTAAAGTAACAGATGCAGAGTCTGGTGACCCAGTGCCATTTGCAACGGTTGTAATTAAAGGTAGTCAGGTAGGAATTGCCACCGACTTTGATGGTAACTATGAGCTTAAAGGGCAGGCAGAATCAGATACCGTTCTTTTCTCCTATGTGGGGTACGAAACCCGAAAGAAGTTTTATGAGAAGGGAATTACGCAAGTAATCAATGTTCAGTTGCAGCCTAAGGCTACAAGTCTGAGCGACTTCGTGGTGTTATCCGATAGGGCAGAAAACCCTGCTTTTGCAATTATGCGAAGCGTGATTGACAATAAGAATAAGAACGACAAACGAAGGCTTGATGCTTACGAATACGATTCTTACAACAAAATTGAGATCGATATAGATAATATTACCGAAGAATTTCGGAAGAAGAAGTACATGCAAAAAGTGACTTCGGTATTAGATAGTATTGATATAATAGCAGGAGAAGACGGTAAGCCTATTCTTCCACTTTTTATTTCAGAGTCTCTTTCAAAATTCTATTTCAGGTCTAATCCTAGGCTGCAGAAAGAACATATAATGAAAACCAAAATCACTGGAATTGGAATCGAAGACGGTTCTCTTATTTCTCAGGTAATTGGTTCTTCGTTTCAGGAATACAATTTTTACCAAAACAGGATGAACATTGTAGAGAAAGAATTTGCTTCACCGATAGGGGATGGCTGGCGTTTGGTCTACAATTATGAACTAACAGACAGTGTAAGTGTGGATGGAGAGTTTTGCTATGTTTTAGATTTTAAACCAAAGAATAATCAAGAACTGGCCTTTG
>CAXBPM010000250.1:0-5510 GCA_963977345.1 uncultured Roseivirga sp. | reverse complement strand
GAGTTTGCTTTCATAAAAATCATTGGAGTAAGTGCTGTCGCTCGCATCTAAAGCGGTTTGTGCTGAAACGCCAATTTTAAGCCACTGCCAACCCATCACTACAGTTCCGAACAAGTCCATAAAAACAGTGGCATCCGCCAAGTAGCGTTCAAAGTCACCATTTTGGGCATGAGGCATT
The DNA here is from genome assembly GCA_963977345.1 of uncultured Roseivirga sp. GTDB lineage: Bacteria > Bacteroidota > Bacteroidia > Cytophagales > Cyclobacteriaceae > Roseivirga. The sequence goes on along the minus strand of CAXBPM010000250.1, from coordinate 5,332 downwards.
AAAGTGCCTAAAACCTGCTGTACTGAGTTCAAGCTTTCTCCTAAAACTCTAATATTGGATTGAAGTGAATCATGAGTGCTGGCGTCTTTAATCGTAGATTGAATTTCTTCGGCCAGCCATTCCAACACTTTACCTTTTTTCAACCCCACTTTTCGACCTAATAAATCGAGTGATTGAATGCCGGTTGTGCCTTCATAAATTGAAATAATTCGGATATCGCGGTAATATTGCTGGAGTATGAAGTCCATGCAAAACCCATAGCCACCAAGCACTTGCAAGCCCGTACTTACCGCCTCAAGCCCCTTTTCCGAAGGATAGGTTTTGGCGATAGGAGTTAGCAACTCTAGGAGTAGATTGTATCGCTCTTTTTCTTCTCCTTCCGAAATGTGTTCTAGATCTACGTATTGTGCGGCCTGCATTACTAAACTTAGAGAACCTTCCACAATGGCCTTTTGAAAGAGCAACATTCGTTTCACATCTGGATGATTGATGATCAAGGTTTGTTCTTCTTCCAAATCCTTTTTGCCCGAAGAGGTGAGTTTCCTTCCCTGAGGCCTTTCTTTGGCATATTGAAGTGAGGCGTAATAAGCAGCAGACGCTATTCCTGTCCCCATTCTGCCTGTTGCAATTCTGGCTTCATTCATCATTTGGAACATGTACATCAAACCATGATTTTCTTCACCTACCAAATGACCAATACTGTCTTCAAAAGCTAAATGAGCCGTGCAATATCCACGCTGGCCTAGTTTTTCAAATTCACCCGCCACAATCACCTGCTGCTCACTAAGGCTTCCGTCTGCCCCAACTCGTTTCTTCGGGACTACAAAGAGAGAAACGCCTTTTGTGCCTGAAGGAGCACCTTCAGTTCTGGCCAATACCAAATGAATAATGTTTTCGGCAAACTGATGGTCGCCAGAGGAGATGAATATTTTTTGACCGTTGATTTTGTAAGTGCCATCCGCCTGAAGACTGGCGGTGGTTGTTACATCGGATAATGATGAGCCCGCTTGCGGCTCGGTCAAACACATGGTACCTGTCCATTCCAGCGACATCATTTTTTGGGCGTAGGTTTCTTTTAGAAAATCACTTCCAAAAGAGACGATGAGATTGGCCGTACCTGCCGTCAAACCCAAATAGCCTGTAACATGGTTATTGGCGGCTTCCATCATAAAATAGAGGGTATGAAAAACGATGTTTGGCAGTTGTAAACCACCGTCTTTTTCTTCGAACATGGCGGCCACCAAACCCATGTCTCCCGATTCTTTTAAAATGCTTTCGAACTGTGGGTGAATAGTGATTGCTCCGTTTTTGAAAGTGGAAGGCTTTTCGTCCATTTCTTTAATAAAGGGGTGGAGGCTCTTATCGCAGAAGGTTTTGACGGAATCCAAAAGAAGGTCTATTGATGGTTTGTCGTAAGCGGAATAACGGTTGGCTTCAAGTAGTTTTTCCGTTTGATGGACATTGTACATCAAAAACTTGATCGTATTCAGATTGGTGTATTGCGATGAATTGGGCATGGCATATTGGTTTGATTTCAATATAAGCGAAAACAAATAAAGTCTGGGTAACAAAATCCTAGCTAATGGGATGAATTTTAAGTGATTGAAAAAATATTTGCATTTTCGCTTGACTCTTACCCTAGGTCATAGCTTTTATTTGAAACCATAATGGTAAAGTATTCAGTAAAGCAACTTTCTAAACTGGCCAGTGTAACGGCCAAAACCTTGCATCACTATGATGCCATAGGAATTCTGAAGCCAGCAGAACGTGCGGAATCAGGGTATCGCTACTATGGGAAACCGGAACTCCTTAGATTACAGCAAATACTGTTTTATAAAGAGCTGGATTACCCACTAGAGGAAATAAAGCATATTCTAGATCGACCAGATTTTGATTTGGTTGAGTCCTTGGAACAGCAGCGGGATGCACTTTTGAAACGATCCGACAGGCTTTCTGAATTGCTGAATACCATTGATAAAACCATTCAAACACTTAAAAGTAAAGATGATATGATTTCAGATGAAGAAATGTACGCAGGGTTTTCAAAGGGAGAGGTTCCTCAAGTTAGGAAGGAAGTAACTGACCGATGGGGGAAGGAAAAGCTGGAAGGAGCCGAGAATAATATACGCCAAATGAACAAATCGGAATGGGCCGATACCCAACAAGAAGCGGATGAAATTAATCGTTGGTTGGTAAATTTAATGCATTTGGATCCCGCATCTATTGAAGTTCAAAGGGTGGTTGCGGAGCACTTTAAGCACTTAAATAGGTTTTATAAGGTAGAGGAAAAGATTTACAGGGGATTGGGTAAAATGTATATTGAAGATGAAAGATTTAAAGCGAATTTTGATGCTTACAACGATGGCTTGGCTGTATTCCTCAATAATGCAATTCAGGTTTTTTGTGATAACGGATTAAAAATTGAAAGCTAAAGTAAGGGGGCTAATAGTCTACAGACAGACTCTAGTAGTTTTTGTCTCAAACTACGGTTTTTCCAATCTTTAAGGTTCAATAAAATACAGTCAGCCTTGTCCGCTTCAAAATTCTCATTCAGTTGTTGGGCAACCGAAGGGTCGTAGATGTAGGCGTTTACTTCGTGATTTAAGTCAAAGCTACGATGGTCCATATTGGCCGAACCCACAACTGAAATGGAGTTGTCTACGGTTAGCGTTTTTGAATGAAGAAAGCCTTTTTTATAGAGATACACCTTTACACCAGCCCTTAAAAGGTGTTTCATAAATGACATGGAAGCCGCTTGTACGATCCAAGAATCAGAGGCATGTGGAATCATTATTTCTACGGAAACACCGCTTTTGGCGGATGTCGTGATTCCGTTCATGATGCTTTCATTCGGAATGAAATAAGGAGTCGCAATTTGAAGGCTATCTCTGGCAGAATTGATGGCCAAGCAAAATGAGTCCATAATACTGGCCAAATCCCAGTCGGGGCCGCTGGCATTTACCTGAACATAACTAGAACCGAATGAAGGCTCTGTTTTCGGGAAATGTTTTTCTGTTGGAATCCATGGCTGTTTGGAAACGAATTGCCAATTGAGGATAAACAGAAACTGAAGTGTTTTTACCGCAGCTCCTTCAAGTTTGATGTGGGTATCGCGCCAGTAAGTTGGGTATTTACCATTGTTTATATAACGGTCATCTACATTAATACCGCCTGTGAAGCTGGTGATTCCGTCAATAATAACCACTTTTCGGTGGTTGCGGTAATTGATTTTACTGGTGAAAGAGGGGAAGAGTACTGGCATGAACTCGTATATTTCAACCCCAGCACTTTTCATTTTATCGAAATAGGTATTCCTCAAAGCTAGGCTGCCCACTCCGTCTACAATCATTCTTACTTGAACGCCCTCTTGTGCTTTGGTCATTAATACCTGGCTGATCTGTTCTCCAATCTCATCATCGGTGAAAATGTAATATTCAATATGAATGTGGTTTTCAGCTTCCTTGAGTGCTTCCAACAACGCAGGGAATTTCTCCTCTCCGTTTTTTAATAGGGTGATTTTATTGTTTCTGGAAAGGGGAGAAAGGTCGCGACTTAAAAAGCGAATGAGCTTGTCATATTGTTCGCTGACCAAAGCTTTATGCACGGGAGTTATGTTCTCGAGCGTCAAATATTCATCAATGTATTTTTGGCCAAAAGCAGAGTTGATCAATTGGCTTTTGGAGAAAATTCTACGTTTCCTGATGTGTTGCCCAAAAAAGAGATAGATGATTAGGCCTAAAACAGGCAGCAACAATAGCAGAAGAAGGTAAGAGTGGGTCTTTAGCGGATTTCGATTTTCTAGGAGGATATTGATGACGACAATAAAGATGGCCAGATAATATATCCCTAGAAGGAAAGGAGAAAGCGTGAACCAAAAATCAAGCATGATTAAAATTAGTGATTTAACCCTTTGCTAGTTAGTAATGTTCAGAATTGATTTCAAAGAGTATTGGAAGGATTGTTGGCTAGATTAAAAGCTCAAAAGCTGCTTATACAGCCGATGCAGCGGTAAACCCATAACATTGTAAAAATCACCTTCAATTTTTTCGATCCCTACCATGCCAATCCATTCTTGGATTCCGTAGGCACCCGCTTTGTCGAAAGGTTTGTAGTTTTGAATGTAATGCTCGATTTCAGCTTTTTCTAATGCACGGAAAGTAACTTTGGTAGTTTCTGAAAAGCTTACTTTTTTAGTTGAAGAACGAAGACAAACGCCTGTGATTACCTGATGCGTTTTTCCTGAAAGCGACCGAATCATTTCAAACGCTTCTTCAGCATTATCGGCCTTGTTCAAGATTTTACCTTCGTTCAATACGGTGGTATCGGAGGTAATGACCAACTCATTTTCTTTTAGATCTTCAATAGCCTGCGATTTCTTAACCGCCAAGTATTCAGCTACTTCGTTTACAGGTATTGTTGCAGGAAAAGACTCGTCAACCTCTTTCGTCCTGATTTCAAAATCCACTTCTAAAGACCGAAGCAGTTCTTGTCTTCGGGGCGATTTAGAAGCCAATATCAAACGGTAGGGTAAATTCATCTTCTTTGATTGATCCGAATAAATAGCCACTGATGACTTTAGGGTAGAAATAGGTTGATTTCTGGGGTAATGTAAAACCAGAATGACATACGTTTTTCACATCCTCCATACTGATGTCTTGTGTGATAATGGCGAAATCCACTTCACCAGACATGGTTCTTTCTAAGCAGTTTGAGAAGTTTCTTTCAAATGAAATATGCTCCGAACTGCGTTGTTCTTTACCCAAAATCCCTAATGCTTTTTCTATAATGAAATAGTGCATCACGGTTAGGTCTAAGTCCTTCACTACCTGAGGAAAATTCCATTTTAGCTCAGTAATTCTCTCTGGCTTTAACCTTACTTTCACGGCCTCTTTACCAAAGAGTAAACCAAAGGCCCATTTTTTACCTAGAATGATTTCATTTACATCATTGGGGTTGTCAAGCGGCTTTATAATGAAGTCTTCGGAAAGCTTCTTGAGCAACTCGTCCTTGCTGAAGTTTTTCAAGCCCGATAAGAGCCTGTGCGTAGGGAGAATCCTTAAATCATCTGCCTCAGCATTGGTGAGGTACATTAAATGAAAATTGTAAGCCTCATTGCCCGTGTGATTTGGGTTTTGGGCTTCCATTCGTTGCTTGTAAAACAATGAACCTTCGTATCTGTGATGGCCATCAGCCAAAATTACCTGTTGATCTTTCAGTTTAGCCACAAACTTTTTAATGACCTCAAAATCATGAATGACGCTCATTACATCGCGCACTCCTTGATAATCTTCCCTATCATAAATAGGATTTTTCATGCTCTCGTCCATGTACT
>CAXBPM010000249.1:0-5532 GCA_963977345.1 uncultured Roseivirga sp. | reverse complement strand
CCTTTATTAGTCTAAACATTCAAGTATTGAAACACGGACGCCTACTCTTACTTCTAGTGCTGCTCTCTTCATTGACATCTGTTGAGGTAAATGCTCAATTTTGGAAAAAGAAGGAAAAAAGCGATGTGCAGGCTTTTGCCCCGGGCGAAGCTACCGAACCCAAAGAAGCAAAAATGGTAAGCCCGATGCGGGAGATGCTGAACAAGTTCAACCTACAATTAGAAAAGGGGTATGGCTTTTTTCTATATGAAAATGAATTGACAGATGTATCTGTAGTTCGGAACCCAAGAGGAGATCAACTTTATATTGTTCCTATTGGTCAAGAATCTACCTCTGGGCCGTATAATGCTTACTCCAACTGGTTTAATGACCTTACTCCAATCAATATTTATAGGATAGATGATGATTCTCAAATTGTCCGGACAGATACTGCTTCCGTTATTTACAAAAATAGCGGACGAATCAATCCTCTAACGCTCAGGCTTTCTTTCACGCTAAATAAAGTCGACAAACTGAGGTTAAAAACTACAGGTGAGCGGGTAATGTCCGACAAGGAGTTTCTGCGTGTGGGAGTGGGGATGAGTACTGGAGCACTTAAATTCACCAATAAGGTTAATTATCAAGAAGTAGACGATAGACTAGGCTACTTCAATGTGCCTCAAACCAAGATTTCTACCACAAAGCTCTTTGCGTCATTAACTTACAATGCTTATACTTTTATGGACTTCTCCTTTTTGGTAGATGTGAGTGGGGGCGTTTGGAAAACTAAAGCATCAGACCTCAATCAAGACTTGGTGACTTATGACCCTTTTTTCAATGTTGGGTTTATAATGGAGAAGCAAGTTTCGAAGTATTTTAAGCTCTATCTGCGCCCTTCTTTCGAGATGAGGAAATACAGTCTATCCGATGAATTCATAACTACAGCGCACTCGCTAAGCTTGTTCACCATTGATATTGGCGCACTAATTAAATACCCAACGTATCCAAGAAATAGACATGGCGCAAACCGTGTACAAATGGAGCATGTTTTCAACGGTAAAATCTATCGCGGAAGGTCTATATTTCATCCCCAAAATCCACGTACAGGGCAGTTCGGTCAGACCAAAAAGAAGAAAGTGAGATATGGCGAAGGAAACGATTAAAAACAGCCATTTTTAGTCTCTTTTTTACCCATTTACTCCAACAAAATTTAGTATCTTGCCACATTATATTTCGAACTATTTTTAGACTAAATGGCAGAAGGAACGAACGAGACAATCATCCCTATCAATATTGAAGATGAAATGAAGGGAGCCTACATCGACTACTCCATGTCGGTGATTATTTCAAGAGCTTTACCAGATGTAAGAGACGGCTTAAAACCCGTTCATAGAAGAGTACTCTTTGGTATGTTAGACCTTGGAGTAAACTGGAACAAATCATATAAAAAATCAGCCAGGATCGTAGGAGAGGTGCTGGGTAAGTATCACCCACACGGTGATTCATCAGTATACGACACTATGGTGCGTATGGCCCAGCCTTGGTCTTTGCGTTATCCATTGGTTGACGGTCAAGGAAACTTTGGTTCTGTAGATGGAGATTCACCTGCAGCCATGCGTTATACTGAGGCCAGGCTAAGAAGAATTGCAGACGAGCTTTTAACAGATATTAATAAAGACACTGTTGATTTTCAGTTCAACTTTGATGACTCCTTAAAGGAGCCGTCAGTACTTCCTGGAAAACTTCCGAATCTATTGTTGAACGGTAGTTCAGGGATTGCGGTAGGTATGGCTACTAATATGGCACCACACAACCTTACAGAGGTAGTGAACGGCACCATCGCCTATATAGAAAACAACGATATCTCTTTAGAAGAATTGATGCAGCACATTACTGCACCAGACTTCCCAACCGGAGGAACCATTTATGGTTATACGGGTGTGAAATCTGCCTTCGAAACAGGTAGAGGTAGGGTAATGTTGAGGGCGAAGTCAGAAATTGAAACCATGCCTTCTGGGCGTGAGCGAATCATCGTTACAGAGATTCCATACATGGTCAATAAGGCCAGTATGATCGAAAAAACGGCTGCTTTAATCAATGAAAAGCGAATTGAGGGTATTTCAGATTTACGTGACGAGTCGGATCGTAATGGAATGCGGATCGTTTATGAATTGAAGAAAGATGCTATTGGGAATGTTGTGTTGAACAATTTGTTCAAATACACCCAGCTGCAATCTTCTTTCAGTGTAAACAACGTAGCCCTTGTAAAAGGAAGACCATATACGCTGAATACTAAAGACCTCATCAAGTACTATGTAGAGCATAGGCATGAAGTGGTTGTTCGTAGAACTCAATATGAACTGAATGAAGCAGAAAAAAGAGCCCACATTCTTCAGGGTTATCTTATCGCCTTAGATCATCTTGACGAAGTAATTTCATTGATCAGAAACTCTAGAGATCCTGAAGTAGCCAAAACTGGTTTGATGGAGAAATTTGAGCTCTCTGAAATTCAAGCGAAAGCCATTTTGGAAATGCGTCTCCAAAGACTGACAGGTCTGGAAAGAGATAAGATCCAAAAGGAATACGATGAGATCATGGAGTTGATTACCGGACTAAAGGAAATCCTTGAAAAAGAGGAGCTTAGAATGGAAATCATAAAGAATGAGTTGATAGAGATTAGAGACCGTTATGGCGATGAGCGTAGAACGGATATCATTCATTCTGCTGAAGACTTTAGTGCTGAAGACATGATTCCTAATGAGGAAATGTTGATCACTATTTCTCACCTAGGTTATGTAAAAAGAACCTTACTGTCTGAATACAGAACGCAAGGTAGAGGAGGAGTTGGCTCTAAAGGTGCTGGTTCTAAAACGGATGACTTTACTGAATACCTATTTACTGGAATGACGCACGATTACTTGCTCATTTTCACTGAGTTTGGTAAAGTGTTCTGGAAGAAAGTATGGGAATTACCAGAAGGCAGTAAAACCGCCAAAGGTCGTCCGGTACAAAACCTGATCAATATTGAAGCAGGAGATAAAATTAGAGCGGTAATAAACGTTCAAAACTTGAAAGACGAAGACTACATTAACAACAATTATGTAGTAATGTGTACTGAGCTCGGAACCATTAAAAAGACTTCTTTAGAAGCTTATTCTCGTCCACGTACCAATGGTATAAATGCTATTACAATTAACGAAGGAGATCGCTTACTTGAGGTCAAATTCACAAACGGTGATAATCACATCATTATTGGAGCTAAATCTGGTAGGGCTATTCACTTCCACGAAAGCGATGTTCGTCCAATGGGAAGGACTGCTGCTGGAGTAAGAGGATATAGACTTGCTAATGAAGATGACAGGGTGATTGGCATGGTATGTGTCAACAGAGAAGAAGCTAACCTGTTAGTTGTGTCTGAAAACGGATATGGGAAGCGCTCACTCATCGATGATTACCGAATTACCAAAAGAGGAGGTAAGGGAGTAAAAACCATAAATGTTACCGAGAAAACAGGAAACCTTGTGGCCATTAAAGAGGTAATCGACAGCGATGACCTTATGATCATTAACAAATCAGGAATTACCATTAGAATATCAGTGGATTCTCTTAGAGTAATGGGAAGGGCCACGCAAGGTGTTAAACTTATACGCTTAAACGAAGGTGATGCTATTTCATCTGTAGAGAAGATTCAACATATCGAATCGGATACTGAATCAGAGGAAGTAGAACAAATTGAAGGAACTGTAGAAGGAACCAACGATACACCGGAAGTTGAAGGCGGGGACCAAGACGAAAGTAAAACAGAAGAGTAAATTTTAATTAAACAAGAAACTAGAAAACATGAAAAAGCTATTTTTTACCGCCTTGCTATTGTTTTTTGTAGCAGGGGTATACGGACAAAAGAAAGTGCTAAAAAGTGCCGATAAGGCATTTAAGAAAGGCGAATACGCAGAAGCACTTACATTGGCCAAACAAGCCTCACAAGATGCTGAGACGAAAGATGATCCAGAGGTATATGTGATACTAGGGAAAGCAACATTATATCAGTTTAAAGCTGATTTAGAGAACCTTGACCTGGCAAAAGAATCATTTGCCTATTTCAACACTGCTGTGGAAAAAGGAGATGCAGACCTTAAGGAAGATTTGTATTTCCCACCAGTAATGAACTCAAAAGGTGATTTTATAGGTGGTGGAGAAGCCTTTATTTTTCTTCAAAACCTTGTGAACAAAAAAGGAAACGAATACTTTGAAGCAGATGATTTTACTGGAGCGTTTAATTACTTCAGTTTATCAGCAGAGATCAAAGCAGACGTTATTATGAACTTCTATGCTGGTTATAGTGCCTATTATGCCGACATGTATGATAAAGCGATTCCATTTTATGTTGCTGTAGTAGAATCAACCGAAGAGTTTGAGAATGCTAATTTCGCCTACAATGGTCTTATCGATATATACATGACGAATAAGGATTTCGATAATGCCTTGAAGTATGCAAGACTGGCACAAAAGAGGTTCCCTGATGAAAAAGTATACAGAGACTTCGAAATTGATATCTTGATTCAAGGTGACAAATTGGACGAAGCCATTGCTGGAATTCAAAAGAACATTGATGGCGGAGACAAAACGGCCATACTATACTATACGCTTTCTTTCTTACAGTATAACGCTGAGGATTATCCTTCGGCTTTAGAATCGGCAAGTAAAGCGTTAGAGCTTCAACCTGATTATCCAGATGCCTCTTACGTAGTAGGGAGTGTTTACTTTAACCAAGGTGTTGAGATTCTAAAGGCGGCAAATGATTTAACCGACAATGACGCTTACGATAAGAAACGCGAAGAGGCTTTTGCTAAATTTAAATTAGCATTACCACACTTCGAGCAGGCTGAGAAGTCTAAGCCGAATGATCTATTCATACTTAATCCTTTAAGTACTGTATATGATCAGTTGGGAATGGATGCAAAGAGAGATGCTATTCTAGCCAGAATTGATGCGCTAGAAGGAGGAGAATAAAAACATTAGAAAGAGGGAGGTTCATCGATCTCCCTTCTTCTTTGTCTATATTATTTAACATAATATAAATTATATAACAATCATAGTGTTTTGTAGCCACGCAGTGGTTTACATAAGATCAGTTATCGTCACTTCCAGTGCGATAACGGTAACGATCTTATGTAAAAGCAAAACACGGCCAGAACCATCAACCGCTTGTTGTATAATTCTATATTATATTAACCAGCGAAGCTGGACCGAACGTATTCGTCTTTCATTGAAGTTCTTGGTTCTCGTTAAACGAGATCAAACCAATACATCTCCAACTCAAATTCTGGTCTCATCTTACACACTGTGCCGGTTCCCTTCAATAGACAGCCCTTCACATAAGATTCGCCAGGTCTTAATGTGTAACACTTGCCTGCACTGCGTTTCGGTAGGCAGGTAAAACTGTAGACATTATATAACATCTATTGATTGTTCTGCACGAACAAACTATCCATCATTATATTAACTTGCGAAAATTTTCAAAACAAGATCATTTATCATGAGGCGAAAAATCCC
>CAXBPM010000248.1:0-5547 GCA_963977345.1 uncultured Roseivirga sp. | reverse complement strand
AAAATCATCGCAGTCCTGTACTTTCTCATTTCCATATCAGATCAATCCTCTAGATTTCAGTTCAAGGTACTTGTTAATGGTGTTAATGCTCAACTCTTTTGGAGGTGTTAAAATTGTATGTATTCCGTGGGCCTGGAGTTCTTTCATAATCAGCTTCTTTTCATAGGCCAATTGTTCTGCAATCCCTTTCGTATACACCCCTTCCAAAGAATCCGCTTTGGTTTCAATGAGTTCCTTCACCTCCGTATTCTCAAAGAAAATGCACACCAGTAAATGCTGCTGATTGATTTTTCTGAGGTACAGCAATTGCCTTTGCAAGGAAGAAAGTGAAACGAAATTAGTGTAGAGTAGAATAAGACTTCTCTGCGTCACCTTTCGTTTTAAGGAAATATAGAGCTGTGAAAAGTCACTTTCCTTATAGGCTGTTTTCTGCTTATAAAGATGCTCTAATATTAAATTCAGCTGCATATTTCTCGAAGAAGCAGGCAAAACGGAATTCACTTTATGCTGAAAGGTAACCAAACCAGCTTTATCGCCCTTTTTCAGAGCGATGTTGGAGATAACCAAACTCGCGTTAATAGCATAATCCAGTAAGCTCATACCCTCGAATGGCATCTGCATCATTCGGCCTTTATCAATGACCGAATACACTTGCTGCGAGCGTTCCTCTTGAAATTGATTAATCATCAATTCCGACCTTCTGGCAGACGCCTTCCAGTTGATTTTTCGGTAATCATCTCCAGCCACATAGTTTTTGATTTGCTCAAACTCCATGTTATTCCCTATTCGCCTGATTTTCTTGATACCGCTCTGCTGCAGTTGGTTCGAAATGGCAAGTAATTCGTACTTCCGCATTTGAATAAAGGAAGGATATACTGAAACCGCTTTGGGCTGCCCCAATTGAAACCTCCTTTTCACAATGCCCAGCTTGGTAAACACAAAGGCGTTAATAATTCCAAATTCGTATTCACCACGTTTTACAGGGCGAAGGGAATAGTTAATATTCTTGACTTCTCCGGGTTTTAAAGTCAGGTCAAATTGCTGGTTTCTGATCTGAAACTGCACAGGCAATTCATCAAAAACCTGAATAAATACTTGTTGCTGAAACCGATGTTCTAGAATAATCTGAATTGCGTTTTCATCTCCGTTTGAAAACTTGTCGGCCAATATTCTTTCCGCCACCAAAGGGCTTTTTTGCTTATACAAAAGCAGGGTGTCGAGCACTAGCAGCACCAAAGCCAGATAGAAAAGCGTCTCTGCTATCGCGGCTACAGCTGGAATAGCAAAGCCGACCATAAACAAAAACACCAAAGCCCCTGCAACGGCAAAAAAACGATTGGTGAGATAGAAAGACTTGATGTAATTCATTAACGCGGCACTTCAGTTTTGGCTACCAGCTGATTAATTACTTCCTCTGCCGTAACGCCCTCCATCTCCTTTTCAGGAGTAAGAATAATTCTATGGGTGAGCACAGGAGACGCCAAGAATTTAATATCCTCTGGTGTAACAAAGTCACGTCCTTGAATGGCCGCAAAAGCCCTTGCGCCATTGAGCAAAGCCAAAGAAGCACGAGGAGAAGCACCCAAATAAATAGAATGGTCATGACGTGTTTGGGTCACGATTTCAGCAATGTATCTAAGCAGTTTTTCATCTACGACTATCTCGTTCAAAGTAGAACGATACTCAGCAATATCTTGTGCATTAAGCACTTTCGAAATCTCATCCATTTGGCCGCCTTTTCTAGCTGCATGCCGGGTTAGAATTTCTGTTTCTTCATCGAGTGAAGGGTATCCAATTTCAATTTTGAATAAAAAACGATCGAGTTGAGCTTCTGGCAATCGATAAGTTCCTTCTTGCTCAATCGGGTTTTGGGTGGCCAAAACAATGTATGGCGCTTCCATTTTATGTGTGGTTCCATCTATAGTAACCTGACGTTCTTCCATCACCTCGAAAAGCGCGGCCTGCGTTTTTGCAGGGGCTCTATTGATTTCATCAATGAGCACAATATTCGAGAAGATCGGGCCTTTTCTAAACTCGAACTCCGAAGTTTTTACGTTGAAAATTGAGGTACCAAGCACATCAGATGGCATAAGGTCAGGCGTGAACTGAACCCTAGAAAAATCTACATCGATACTTTTTGCTACCAGTTTAGAAGCCAGCGTTTTAGCCACTCCTGGTACACCCTCTAGAAGAATATGACCATCGGCCAGTATTGCGGTTAAGATCAAATCGACCATCTTTTTCTGGCCCACTATGACTTTACCAATCTCCTCTCGGATTTGCTCTACACCTGCCTTTAGCTTTGTCAGGTCTACCCTGTTTTCGAATGTATCTTGATTTTCCATATGCTATGCTATTCCGTAAAATTCGTTCATTAATTTTTCCATCATCAGAAGTTCACCTTCCTCGATCATATTATTTGCTTCTGCTCGCTCTATTAACTCCACTAAAGCAAATACAGTAGTTTTTTCAGCACCAGATTTTCTTGTGAGTTCTAGCTTAAAAGGCTCATCCAACTTATCTGTTCTGAGTGTGTAATGACTTCGTACAAAATCCTTCCAGAAGAGAATTCTTTTTTGCGCCAAATTCTTATGGTTTTTCTGGTTGTGATAAAGTTGTCCCAATGTATTCACAAATTCGAGTGTTGCATTTTTTACTGGCGGAATCACTGCAATGATGCGTTGTCTTCTTTTCGATTCAAACAAAAGGAAAATAAACACAGTGGCCAACAGAATGTAAATGGCCCACCTTAAAGCAGGGTAACTCAGTAAAGCTCTAATTTCAGAACTAGACTCTAGTTTACCCATTTGGTAATATTCCACATGCACTAGGCTTTCCTCTTCTGGAAAAAGGCTAAGCAGAGAAGATGCAAAAGCCGAAGTTTCTTCCTGCAACACAAAATAGTTTGTGAAAGCCAGTGGCATAGTGCTCAAGTATAAATCACCTTGACCACTGTTGTATTTAATCAGAACAGGCTTACCATCTTCGCGCCAAGCCATTTCGGTAATGCTGTCGCTTTCTACTTTAGAAAAATAAGCTGCCGTGGCTAAACTCGCAAAAACGAAAGTCTCTTCATTTCCATTTGGCTGGGCAAATCGCACCCTCGTTTTAGCTTCTCCTGCTAATTCATTTACTATTTGAGTAAAGTCGGTAGGATTCAATCGTTGCTCCAAATACGTTTCGAAATGCAAACTGTCTTCAAGACGATTCGAAAAATCTTGTGCCGCTAAGAAAACCGTATGCCCCTTTTCAACATGGGTTAAAAGTGAAGAGAAGTCATTTTCATCCAACATCAATTCGCTAGACAAAATCAAAAGGTTATCCTCTATCTCTTCTTGCTCTACCAACTCGTACATGGTTTTAAAGCTAGAAGGGGCTTCCTGTTGATCGAAAAGATCTTTGAGCAAATCATGGGTAGCCAAAGTCCCAAAAGGAATGCGGTCACGGTGATGAAAAGTGACAGTCCAATCCTCGGGTTTAGGCTTCTGCATCTCATACACCACATAAATGGTAATTATTGCGATAAAGAATATCAGATACTTCTTGTCTTTCATTTCTTTGAAGACTTTAAAGATCCAATACTTTCTAAATGTGTTTTCGCTTTTGTAACCATCGTCTCGTTTGCCTCAAAATGGCCGTACCAAGTGTAATCAAAAAGAAAGCTAAGGCTAGCGAAATCCTGTTCTATGCTGTGACCAGATAATTCGTAAAGGTATTCATGGTTAGTTTTACCCTTTCGAATGGCGATCAGGTTGGCATCTGAAATTCTTTTCAAGGCATAGAGGTAAGTTAATCGCACTGCAATTCTCCATTGCGCCTGATTAATGGCCAGTTGAATTTCACTTTCAAAATCAATATCATTCAAAGCTTCTTCATCTACCTGATAAGGTTTTGCTTCTGATTTGGCCTTCTTAAAAAGGGTGCTGGGTTGAATGCCCGTAAGCTTGACAATAAAAAACACAAAAGCCGCAATGAGCAAGCCATAGAAAAGAATTTCTAATACTCCACTTGTAATTGCAGAGCCAAATAAACTGTTGAACCACCCCACAATTCTAGCCCAAAGTCGTTCCAAAAAGCCCTTTGGTTTCGCCTTATACACTTCGTATTGAAAGCGTTTGTCACCTCTATATTCATCCAGCTTTTCGGCATCAAAATCCCTTACTTCAGTTTGCGGAGATTGATTGGGCCAAGCTGCCAAAGCAGAGGAGCCCCCAAAAGCAAATTGAAGTGTCAGAATTAAGAATAATAGATTAATATGTCTCTTCATCCTCTACATTTCCGGCATCATCCATCTGCTCAATTCTAGACATCAAGCCTCTAGACTCTCTTCTTTCTACCAAATTAAAATACTGAAAAGCCAAAGCTAAAAAGCTAATGGAGTAAGTAAGCACGGCACCAAAAGTTTCTAGTACTGAAAAGAGAATACTCAGTGGATTACTACCAAAATTCGACTCATCTAGACCGCTCAAATCACCTGATTCTTGCACAGAAGTGAATACATCTCCAAAAACCAGAAGGGTTCTAGGTAAGCTAAAAAGGGCACTGATGACATAGCCAATAATCCCTGTTACGAACAATAGGCCTAATGTACTCCACCATTTATCTTTAATCAGTTTAAAAGCCCTCCCAAAAGCATCGATGGGGTTATTGTCTTCAAACACAATAATGGCAGAACCTAATGACAACACAACCATTAAATAGACCCCCGGAATAATAAAAAAGAACATACCAATAACAACCACGATGGCTGTTAGAATATTAAATACCAGCAAATTGAATATTTTCGAGAACAAGTTTTTAGTCACATCTGGTATGCGTATTTCAGAAGGGGCTTTATGTTGATAGGCCTTCATATAACCATAAGCGACTGCAGGTAAAACTGCCGATGTGACCACTGCCGAAATCAACACCAAGCCATATAGGCTGAACATATTTATGATCATATCAGGTGTAAACCCTCCTTCTCCGAAATTGAACATTCCTAAAGAAAGCTGGCTCATCACAATATTAGAAATCAGAAGGATTGGGCCAGCAATAAGCAATTGAGCTCTGAGGTAAGGCCATGCGTTTTCGCGAAGGAAAACAAAAGTCATGTTCAGCTTGTCTCCAAACTGGCGCTTTTTATAAAACTCTATCTGCGGTGTATACGCCATTTTTAAACAATTTTCGAGGGTAAATAATTATGTAATAAACCATAAAAGCCAAGGATCCTAAAATGATCGTTGCCTTTAAGGCATTCGGCATTCCAAACAAACGAGTCACAAAAGATTCTAGAAAGCCTGCTATAATAAACATAGGCACTAGGCCCAAGACTACTTTGGCTCCCGTTAAAGCTCCTTTCTTTAAAGATTCAAGCCTAGAGTAAGTACCCGGAAACAACAATGAGTTGCCCATAATGAGCCCTGCTCCTCCTGCCATTACTATGGATAGAATTTCTATGGTACCATGAATCCAAATGGTAAGTACTGAAGTCATTAAAAGGCCTTTTTGGTAAAAGAAGTATTGGAAAGATCCCAACATCACTCCGTTCTTGAAAAGCATAAAGCC
>CAXBPM010000247.1:0-5585 GCA_963977345.1 uncultured Roseivirga sp. | reverse complement strand
AAGAAGAAAAGAAGAATGCGCCTAATAGAAGTGTGGTGAAATGGTCGGAAGACGGTAACTACCTCTATGTGAGCTATTCAGAGAAAGATAAATGGAATCGTGGTATCCAACGCTATAACATCAACAACGGTCAGTTTGAGAACTTGATGAGCAACAGTAATCTTTACAATGGTTGGCGTTTTGCCGATGAAGGAAACACGGTGGTTTACAGCAAATCTGATGGTGATTATCCTTCTGATGTGTATATAAATAAGCTTGATTTCAATTCAGAAAAGCAATTGACAAACCTGAATCCTTGGGTAGCCAATAAAAAATGGACTAAGACCGAATTGATCACTTACCGCGATGCCGATGGTGTTGAGCTACAAGGAATTCTATATTATCCAGTGGATTACGACCCGAATAAAAAGTACCCTTTAGTCCTTGAAGTGTATGAAACTTTCTTCGACAACGGTTACCGCTCCAGCCTGAATTTACTGGCCAACCAAGGCTATTTCGGTTTAAGGCCTTCTGTAGATTTAGAGCAGGGTTACCCAGGAGAAGCTTGGCTAAAAGGCGTGACTTCGGCCATTAATAAATTGGTGGACGAAGGAAAAGTTGACAACGATAAGGTGGGGATTCAAGGTACTAGCTATGGTGGTTATGCAGCTTCATTGCTCATTACCCAAACCGATAGATTTGCTGCGGCAATCAATATTTCAGGTAAGGTGAATATCATCAGTTTCTTAGGCGACAGCCCTAAAATTGGTACTAGAAACTATGCTGCGGCTGAAAATGGGCAAGACAGAATCGGTGGGTCGTTTTGGGACGAACCATTAAAATATTTTCAAACTACAGCGGTGTATTTTGCCGATAGAATTACCACACCACATTTGCTGCTTACTGGCGAGGGCGATTGGAATGTGCCGGGTACTAACACTCGTGAGCTCTATTACGCCATGCGTAGGCTAGGCAAAAATGTAACTTGGGTAAACTATATGAATGGCGGACATGGCGCAGGTGGCGCCAGTAACGAAAGCGATTACCATGACCAATGGAATAGAATTTTCGCTTTCTACGAAAAGCATTTCAACCCAAAAGAAGAAAAGAAAGAAGATGATGCCATAGAAGCAGGGCAGGGGAATTAATCAAGAGATTTCCACCAAGGTTCGTTAGGCTCATTACCCATTACTACTACCTCGCCAATTTGCGGGGTAGTGGTTTTTTGTCCCAATCGTATTGCTTCTGCTGTGCTGCGTTCAATAGGGTCTTTCCAGGTATGCAAAGACAGTGGAAAGCCAGCCCAATGAACGGGCATCATGATGTTTGATTTCGAATCTAGTGCAGCCTGAACCGCTTCTTCGGGGAACATATGAATGGCATGCCAACGCTCGTTGTATTGGCCGCATTCCACAAAAGCCCAATCAAAGGGGCCTAATTTATCACCTACAGTTTTGAAGATAGCGCTTTTACCGCTATCGCCTGTCCAGTAAATAGAATTTTTGGGTGTTTTAAAAACCCAGCCACCCCAAAGTGATTTGGCCCTGTCGGTTAAGCCCCGGCCAGAGAAGTGACGAGAAGGAGTGAAGGTCATGGAAATGCCTTCGAATTCAATATGGTCCCACCAATCGAATTCAGTGATTTGATCGCTTGAAACACCCCAAGCTACTAAATGTCGCGCCACACCCAAAGCCACAAACCAAGTGCTCACTTTTGTTTTCAGTTGCTTAATACTCGCAAAGTCCAGATGATCGTAATGGTCGTGCGTAAGTAGTATAGTATCAAGCTGGGGTAATTGGTCGATGATGGCTAAAGTGTTTTCACTGAATCTTTTGGTTTTGAAAGGCGCAATAGGAGAAGTGTCGGGGCCAAGCATAGGATCGATAAGGATATTCTTTCCATCTAATTGCAGCAATACCACGGAATGCCCATACCAGACAAACTTTGGTTTTTCTGGCTGACTTTTCCATGTAGAATTGTCGAATGGTATGATGGGAATGGGCTGCTTTGGCTTGCGCAAATGGCTGTCCGTGAACTGCTCCTTCATTAAGCCAATCATGGATCTGAAGCTCATGTCCATTTCAGTAAGGGTTTCGTTTACGAACTTTTTACCATCCCATTGTTTAGATTGGGCATAACGAGCCTTATGCGCTTGAGTAATCTTGCCTCCAAACTGAGGGTTAAAATTGAGAAAGAGCAGAAAGGCAATAATTAAGGCAGCAAGAATAATGAGAAGAAGCATGGGTTAAAGGTAATAGAGACATGGGTTAAAGGTAATAGAGAAGGGCGAATGACCCTTTACACTATGTTATATTTTGTTTTTTACTTTAAATAATCAAGTGTATTGACCATTTCGAATTTAGGGCTTCTTTCAAGTAATTCCCTTAAAAACGATGCGTGAGCCGCCCCCATGAGAATGAAAACTCTGTCGTCTTTACCCATTGGGATTCGGTTAAGGTTTGAGTAAATTCTCAGGTTTCTTTGATAGAATTTGGCGGCTTCGTCTGCGCCTTCAAAACCATCTTCAGTGCCTACATACAGAAGATTATCTGCATTGATGTTGATATTGAAATCAAGTGTTTTTGGATGGTTGTAAAACCTCAGTTTTTCTAAAAGCGGTAGGTGATCAAAGTTTTTGTCAAGTTCCGCCAACTCAGGCGAATTTTTGAATGGATTGTTCATGTAATCTCTGTAGGTGGCGGAGTCGATAGTGTTGATGATTTGCTCTCCGATCAAGTAGTTATAATCCATGTAACTGTCGATTCCATATAACTGAGCTACATTATTCAATCTAGCTACATCAAAAGCCACCATGCTTTTTTCTCCATAATTGGTGTTCAATTGAGAAGGGTCTTTTAGGTATTTCTGATAAACCTGATTGATTTCTGCATCGTATTGAGGATGGTTTTCGATACAAATAATGGTTGGTTTAAACTCGGATAGCATTTTGGAAAGGGCACGAATCTCCTCCTGTATTTTACGGTCATCTTCATCAAAATCTACCTTGTTTGCATCAGAGGTATAACCAAAATGGAAGGTGGCCACATTCAGTACTTTGATTTTATCTGATGTTTCTTGCGTTGCTTCAGCCAGTGTTTCAATTGGTTTCTTTTGGTCACAACTTATCATTGCTATTAAAAGCAGAGACAATAATAGGGTAGTCGCTTTACGCATAAAATTCTACGATTTGATCTAGTTCAATTTTGCGCGGAAGATCTTGAAAAGTCTTCCATGAACCAATGATATGGGTTAATAAAGTTTAGTATTTACAGTCCCAGAGTGGCATAATATCATAATAATGTGTGTAACCTACGGGTTCGTTAGTCAGACCAATGCGTTTAAATAATTTGTATTGAAGGCTTATTCGCCTCGTCATTGCGAACCTGCGGAAGTTTTTCGAAGCGAGGGTATTGACGTGAAGCAATCTCTTGATTTAGATAACGATTGTTAGAGATTGCTTCGTCATAAGCTTTTGCTATCGCAACGCTTATTTCTCGCAATGACACTCCGAATGGGAATTCGGAGAACCTGCGACAGGGGGGAGGTTCGAAGTACCCAATCACACAAACGCCTCAGTAACTTCTTTAGGAATTCGGGTGGGTTTTAGGCTGTTGGCATCAATCATACACCACCATGAACTGGACTGCATGAGTAAGTCGCCTGTGGTGGCATTGAACATCCGCACCAGTCGGTTACTTTTTACTCCCGTGTGTTCGTTTACATGGGTGTTAATCTGGATTTGATCGCCCAAAAACGCGGGTTTCTTGTATTCTATAAAGTGATTGATGGCCACCCATTTGTATTGTTCTAGCCAAATGGGTTTTGCCGCTTGCGTCCAATGGGCTTCAGAAACATTTTGTACCCACTGCAAATAGCGTACATTATTAACGTGCTGCATGGCGTCCAAGTCGGCAGCAGTTACTTCAAAAGTAGATTCATAAATGACGGGCATGGCGGACTTTTATAATACTAGATTTTCAAACAAACGCTGAGCGGTTTTTTCTAAATCGTCTGATAAACCTGCATGGGTTTTAGACACCTGAAGTGCCGAGCTTCTGGTAGAAGTTAACCAACGGAAACGCTGAGTAATATCAAGTTGCGCGATTTTCCCACCTTCTTTATCACCCAAAGCCACTTTTTCGAAACACTGCAAATTCAATCGAATTTGATCAATGTCCAGTTCGTCTGAAAGCAAAGCAATTTTTGATTCATTAATCGTCCAAAGCACTTTAATGAATTTCGCTCTTTTGCTAAACACAGCCACCCCCACATTCAGAAACTCTTCACGTTCCAAAACAGGGACCACCCGAATCATCGCATACTCATATAAGTGCTTCTCTTGCATCTTGGGCTTGGTTGGTGAATGTATCGGAATGATTTAAACGCGTAATCAGGAACTGGGAGTAAGCCTCTCTTAACGCTTCAGGACTTTCATCAGTATCGGGCCATTCAAGCCACGAATCAGGGATTAAGGCCACAATGGCCTGTAATTTCTCAGGCGTCAACAGTTTTTTGAAGGCCTCATTTGTTTCTTGTAGCAAAGTAGCTTGGGCCAGCAGTACATGCTCTTTCACAAATGGAAAAGGCGATTTAGCGCGTTCCTCCAGGTGAATCCAGGCATGGTGAAAGGACAATGAAGAGCCATGATCGATCAGCCACAATTCTTTATTGAACATCAGCATATTGGTGTTCTTCACCGTGCGGTCGATGTTGGAAATGAAGGAATCGAGCCACACCACTTTCGAAGCAGTTTCTGCATCAATTTGCGTGACCACGGGATCGAAGGTGATCGAGCCCGATAGAAAGTGCAACGCAATATTAAGGCCTTGGCTTCCTTTCAATAAATCCTGTACTTCTTCATCACCTTCGGTACGGCCAAAGGCTTCATCTAAATGAGCGAAGACCAATTCTGGAACTCTTAAGCCTAACTCACGGGCAATTTCTCCACCAATCAATTCGGCAATCAGTACTTTGGGGCCATGACCGTTGCCCCTGAATTTTAATACGTATTTGAAGTCATCGTCCGCTTCGGCTAAAGCGGGCAAAGAGCCGCCTTCGCGTAAGGGTTGGATGTATCGGGTTACATTTACAGTTCTTAACATGGCATGGGAAATCCCCTTTTTAAGCCTTCACTCTTGAATATTTTCGAAGGTAAACAAATTTTAAGGTTGTTGGAAGAGGGGAGTGGGAAGACAGAAGATAGAAGAAGGAAGTGAGAAGACGGAAGTTGGAAGAAAGACGGTAACGTGAGGTGGCTCTCCCAATACCCACTTCCCAATACCCTTTACTTCTCTGATGTAATCCACCAGGTATTGCCAAAAGGATCAGTTTTGATTCAGTTTATGCCTTTTCATTGCAATTGAACATCCACTGCACCCCAAATTTGTCGGTGCAACTTCCGTAATAATCACCCCAGAACATTTCTTGTAAATCCTGAGTTACAGTTCCTCCATTTGAAAGGGCTTCGAACAACTTTTTGGTCTCTGCTATGGTGTCGGGCTGAAGGTTGGTGTAGCTATTGTTGCCGAAATTCACTTTGAAGCCCATACTTTCAGGGGCGTCTGTCCCCATTAAGGTGTGACACCCTAAAATGCGGAGTTCAACAT
>CAXBPM010000246.1:0-5608 GCA_963977345.1 uncultured Roseivirga sp. | reverse complement strand
TAAAGCATGGCTTGTGAAGCAGGCTGGGTTTCGTCTTGCGTGAGTCGCTTACTGTATTTATTGAGTTCCATCAGGTATTTACTAATTGTGTTTTTGAAGGCTGTCTTACCAAGTTTTGATAGACTTTGGCCACTTGATAGCCTATGGTTTCTTCCCAAGGCAAACGAAAGGGATTGCCATCCAATAAGCCAATCCCAGCTACTTCTACCGCTGTTCCAGTAAAGAAAGCGCCATCGGTTCCCTTCACTTTTTCAGGAGGGAAATAGGCTTCCACCACCTCGTAGCCCAACCCTCTGGCAATGTTCATTACCGTTTCTCTGGTGATTCCTGGAAGAATATTCCCCAATGGAGGCGTGTACAACACTTCATCTTGTTCAAAGAAAAAATTGGCGCCACTGCCTTCGGCCACCGATCCATTTTCATCCAAAAGCAAAGCTTCATCAAAACCTTTGCGCTTGGCTTCGGTCGTGGCTAAAATGGAGTTGGTATAATGACCAGTAACTTTAGCGGCAACAGGAACGGAACGTGGATTCGGCCTTTCGTAGGAAGAGACCATTACATTCAGGCTTTTATCGCCTAAGTATCGCCCCCACTCCCAAGCGCAGAGAAACAAATGAGATTGATCCACTGGACCCAAACCCATGTTCTCACCCAAATAAATCAAGGGACGGATATAGGCGTCTGTCAGCTGATTTCTTTCAAGCAACTCGTAAGTGAGCGCTGTGAGTTCGTCTACCGAATAATCAAAAGGCATGTGCATGACAGCCGCTGAACTCAGCAACCTTTCATAATGCGCTTCTGCTTTAAATACCGATGGAACCCCATCTACATCATAAGCCCGAATACCTTCGAAGACACCACTTCCGTAGTGCATACTTTGGCTGTACAAACTAGCGCTGGCCTCTGAGGCTTTCAGCCACTGGCCGTCTAAAAAAACTGTGGTATTTGATCCGTAATACATCATTTTATGGTTTAAAATTATCTTGGCTCTTTTTCATTCTGGTTATGAATTTTTCTTCTTCTACAATCTCAATGCACGGTCATTATTTTTGATAAACCCTGTATTTCAACATCTTACATTGAGACTACTTACAACTTCAACATCCTGCTTTCTGACTGTTTTTAGCCGCTGATTTTGGCATTAAGGCATAAAAAAAGCCTTTCTCACGGGGTGAAAAAGGCTTCTAATGCATTGACAATAGTATCCTATTTCACCCCGTCCGGGTGGTAATAATGACTACTGTAATAATGACTGCGTACTTGAACATCTATTCTTATTTTTTCAATTCTAATAGGCCCTTAAACAAGTTCAGAATGACATAAAAAAAGCCTTTCCGGTTGGGAAAGGCTCTCGATATTTTAAACTATATCATCCCCTCCCATCATGTTTTCACGACAGTAATAATTTGGGTGATAATAATAGTATTTGCTCTCATTGTTGGGTCAAAGAAAAGTAGATTGTTTTTCTAATCAAAGAATTTTCAAATTCATTTTTCGCAAAACACCCCATTCGGAAAATATATCTGACCCTGTTCATAAGCCATTAAACCCTTTTTTACAAGCTCATGTGCGGCAAAATCTGCCTCTATTCCTCCCTCAATATCGGACTGATAAAAAACCAGTTATCCTTGGTTATCATTAAGGCTTAAGGCCCCTATAATGGCGTTTCGGCCATTTTTATTGGAAACAGACTTGATTAAATTTTTGATGAAAAAATTGATCTTAAACCACACGAAAAATTATTGAAAAACGTAAATTCAACTTACATTCAACCTATTCAAATTATTTCATGAAATTATTTCTTTACGTTCTACTAGTTGCCATTTCCAATTGCATAATAGCTCAGACAACTGTTTACTCGGGTTCGGCTGATGAACAAATAATTTCATTTACAGTCTATGCCTTTTCGGATGATTACACTGCCGCACTGTCAATTGAAGGGGCATCAGAATCCCCCTTAAAATTTGTTGGAAAGCTAACTGGGGAAACACTGGTACTTGTAAGGCAAGAAAAAAATATTGACGACACCATAATTTTTCATGATTTCGACCCCAATGATTCTGACGCTGTTGGTGAATGGAAAAGTAAAGGTTTAGACAAGAAAATCACGATCAATCTGAAGAGAGAAATTAGTTTCGAGTATTATGATAGTCAAGTATTCGAGAGTTTGGAATTACTTCAACCAGAATCAACAAACGAACACTATTTTAAATTCGTGGTAAGTCAAGAGTTAAAAAAAACAACACGAGTTAAGGGACTTAAAATTTACAACAAGGCAAATGGGACGTTGGAACAAGAAATCTCTCTGAACTGCGACTACAGTGTGATTAATAGACTTAATTTTGGAGATTTCAACTTTGATGGAGTAACCGATATTTCCATTTTTGAAGCATCATATACTGGGTTAAACAGTTCTCATATCTACATTTTGAGAGACCCAAAAAACAACGAATATTTCGTAAGCAACTATGAAGGAGTATCGTTGGAATTTGATTACAAAAACGAGCTCATTTACGAGCGTAATTCCTGTTGTATGGGCAATGAATATTCAACGGCTAAATACAGGGTGGAAAATAATGAAATGGTTTTGATTTCAGAAGAGTGTTTTAAATATGACACTGAAAAAGAAGACTTTATACAAGTAAAGTGTGGGTAAATGTATAGAGTCGTTTCATCTTTTGATATTTTGACTTAAGCACCAAGCATAATCAGTAAGAATCCTATACGCTCCTCTTTCCTATCCCGAACGAGGTGAAGGATCTTTTTGGAACAAAAAGATAAAAAATCATTTCACCATCGATCAATCTTTCATTTAAGCTGAATTATGTTTTACGTATTTTGAGGCATACAAAAGTTCGATATGAAAAAATTTCACGTTATCATTCCTTCCATTGCACTGCTGCTTTTTTCGCTTTTCCCTCTAAGCGCACAGCAAAGCCAAAACCCTTTAATGGCTTCATTTAAGGATTACCAAAGTATGAAGGCAGAAACTGAATTTGGTCTAGAATGGATTCAAATCGGCCCCACCATCAATTCTGCAAGAGCAGATGCCATTCAGGTTGATCCTGCAAATCCGGGCACCATGTATGTAGCTTTTGGGTCGGGTAATCTTTGGAAAACCATCAATAACGGACTTACATGGAAACCCATTTTTGAAAATCAAGCAGCTTTAGGAATTGGAGATGTCGCTCTCGCTCCTTCCAACCCCAATATTCTCTATTTAGGGACAGGTGAAAGCCTGAAAAAGCCTCGGAACTTTACGATGCCCGGCACAGGTGTTTATCGCTCTGATGATGCTGGTGAAACTTGGAAACACCTTGGCCTCACCGACTCATGGCACATTGGAGAAATCGCTATTCACCCTACCAATCCAGATATCGCTTTGGTCGCAGTGTTGGGTAAATTCTGGTCTGACAATGCGGAAAGAGGAATTTACAGAACGGAAGACGGTGGGGAAACATGGCAGCATGTGCTCTATGTCAACGATCAGACTGGAGGAAATGACATTGTGATTTCACCTTCCAATCCGAATATTATGTACGCTTCCATGTGGCAGCATAGCCCAGAAGTGAATGGATTGAACAGCGGAGTGTATAAAAGTGAAGATGCTGGAAAAACATGGAAAAAAGCAACGAATGGAATGATTCAAGATGCCAATGTAGGACGAATTGGCTTGGCCGTTTCTTACACCAACCCAGATAAGGTTTATGCTTTAATGGACCATAGAAACGGAGACCAAAATGAAGGAGCTGCCAAGTTCTTTCAAAGTGTTGATGGCGGTAAAAACTGGAAAATGACTCATGAAAAGGGACTTCCTTTCTTCTCAACCATCGGCTGGTATTTTGCTGACATGTACGTGAACCCACAAAACGATGATGAAATTTACGGCCTCGGGCCAAGAGTTGCACACAGTACAAATGGAGGCAAGACTTTCGATTATGTCGGTGGAGATGTCTATCACCTCTTCCCTAGCGCAGCTGATCCTTTGCACCTAGACCATTGTGAACTGTGGATCAACCCAACCAACCCGAACCACATGGCTTTGGTGAATGATGGCGGCCTATACACCACTTATGACAAGGGCAAAAACTGGCTTCATCACAACAATATCCCAACAGGTGAATTCTATGACATTTCACTGGACGAACAAGAGCCTTATATGATTTATGGTGGAGTGCAAGATGACGCTAGTGTCTACGGCCCCTCTTCAGAGTATGACCCACGATATCATAAGGACTGGAAATACATTTGGGTAGACGCTTGGAGTGGTGGCGATGGCTGTGTCACTTGCGTTGACCCGACCGATCCCAATACGGTTTATTTCAGCATGCAAAATGGATCCGCCAGAAGGAAGGATATGGCAGCTGGCACCTCCGTTTCTATCAGACCACGGCTACCCAAAGATCATGCAGGGAATCTTGAGTTCAACTTTGTAACCCCTTATTTCATTTCGCCTCACGACAATAAAACACTTTACCATGCTGGAAACTTCGTTTTCAAAAGTGTTGACAGAGGAGATAGCTGGGAAGTCATTAGTGGAGATTTAGCTATTTCGGCTGATCCACAAAAGAAGTCTGTTGCTGCGGGAGCTTTGGTGGAATCGAAGTTTAAGAAAGGGCTGCTTTACACGGGCACCGACAAAGGCGCTTTCTGGGTAAGCAAAGATGACGGCAAAAATTGGGAAGAACATTCCACGGGTTTACCCAATAATTACATCCGCAGCATTATGCCTTCGCAGTTCAAGGCCTCGAGAGTTTATGTGGCACTTACAGGTTTGAATTATGATGATTTAAACACTTACCTCTATGTTTCAGAAGATTATGGGGCGAACTGGAAGCCACTGATGAACAACCTGCCCAATGAAATTGCCAATGTAATTTTAGAAGACCCGATCAATGAAAATATCCTCTATGCTGGGCTTTATCGAGGCGTTTATATTTCAACAGATAGAGGAAATTCATGGTCCATTTTAGGCAAAAACCTACCAGCGGCAGCCGTAGGTGATTTGGAAATCAATAGAAGAAGCATGGATTTAGTGGTGGCCACGCATGGCCGTGGACTCTACAAGGTAAACCTAAAACCCGTTCATGAAATGCCTGAAAACAGCCAAGCACCTTTTCTTTTCGACTTACCTCCTTTTAAAAGACCTGCCCTTGGCGATACGCACCGCAATCCAGATTATGAAACACTCACCAGAACCACAATTAGCTATTATTTGCCCACTGCGGCAAAAGTCAGTTTCATGATTAAGGATGGAAAAGAAAACATTATCTGGACAAAAGAACTCGCTGGCAAAAAAGGAATTAACCAGTACAGATGGGATCTAATTCTTAAATCCGTAGAAAGCGACCAACCTTATTTCGTTAATTTTGACGAGTTTATTCCTAGAGGAAAATACACCCTCCTATTCACTGTCAATGGAAAAACAATCGAACAAGGCTTCGAAGTTAACAATGAATAATTAACATACTTTAATTTAAATATATTTACATATTTAAACATGTTAATTAATTAATATATAAAATTCCGAAACCCGTATTTCACCACCAATAAATTTCAGGCAGTTCATCCTAATAATATTTTCTATCTTTTGCTGAAGAAACAACCA
>CAXBPM010000245.1:0-5620 GCA_963977345.1 uncultured Roseivirga sp. | reverse complement strand
ATTTCAAGCACAATACGCGTACCTATTACACCTGAGAGCATCCGTACTTTACCATTGAGCATGATGATTCTTTCTTGAATTGTTTTTAAACCCAATGAATCTCTTCTTTTAACTTCTATCTCCGGTTTAAACCCATGTCCATTGTCTTGAATGGTAACAATCACTTTGTCCCCTTGGAGTTCAATTGAAAGCTTAGCGGAAGTGGCATTTGAATGTTTTAATACGTTATTGAACGCTTCTTGGACAATTCTATAAATGTTCAATTGATCATGAGGAGAGAATAAATTATCTACTTCTATGAGTTCGGTGGAGAAGAATATATCAGTATTCTCATCAAGCTTACGGATCATTTCTTCCAAAGCCGATTTTAAGCCAAGTCTATCTAAAATTGCGGGGTGTAAATCACGGGTGATGCTTCTCACCTCTTCCAGTGTGGTGGCTACAGTATCAACTATTACCTGTTTGCCTTCCATTTTTGCTTGGTTCTTCA
This sequence comes from uncultured Roseivirga sp., assembly GCA_963977345.1. Classification (GTDB taxonomy): domain Bacteria; phylum Bacteroidota; class Bacteroidia; order Cytophagales; family Cyclobacteriaceae; genus Roseivirga. The sequence continues at coordinate 5,130 of CAXBPM010000245.1, read as the reverse complement.
GCAATATAAGTTGTTGTCCAACACTATCGTGGAGCTCATTAGATATTCTCTTTCGCTCTTCTTCTACATTGTTAATTAAATCGCGAGCAAACACTTTCTGAAGTCGAATTGCATTCCGAGAGGATTGGCGTGACTTCCACAGGTATATGATTACGGCCGACACAACAATCATGAGTAAAGCAAAAGTAAACAGCTGATTTTTCAACTGACTTTCTTTTTCAAACAAGTCAATTTTTGATTTTTGACTGGTTATTGTTAGCTCCTTCTTTTCGGTCTCATATTCGGTGGTTAACGATAATAGTTTTTGCCCCACTTGTGCATTAAAAAGTGAATCCTTTGCTCCCATCCAAAGTTTCTGATAGTAAAATGCTCTATCATATTCATTCTTACTTTCATACAGCTCGGCTAAAAGTTCATAGGCGCCAATTACACTAGGATCCGTTGAACGGATTGCTTTAAATGCCAGTGATTTTTCAATATTAACAATAGCTTCTTCTGGTTTTCCTTGCTTCTTTTTCAACCTACCCAAATCGTAATAACCAGCCTGTTGTGTCGATGTTCTTCCTATACTCTCTCCGGTCTTAATTGAAAGCAACAAATATGCTTCTGCCTTTTCGTAATCTTCATTTATCAGGTAGTAATCGGAAAGATTATTATAGGCACTTCCCTGAATTCTAGCGTCTCCAATTTCAATAGCTTTCAGAAGATAGCTCACCTTGATAGAATCTTCATTAGAGTAAGTAAGGGAGAGATTGTTATAGCTTTTAGCCAGCCCAAAACGATCACCTGCTTTTTCGTAATAATTATTGCTCTTAACCCAATGTTCTCTGGTCTGATCTAGTAAATCACGATTATAATAAAAACCACCCAAAGCATTATGCACATCTGCCAGCTTGGTAAACTCTGTAGTGGTTTCGTAAATCCTTAAAGCCCTGAATAATAAATCAGGGGTTTCGCTCACATCCCTCTTTATCTCAAAGGTATTTTTATCGTAGATAGCATAACACAAATCAGCTACAGTTAGAGAGTCTGTAGCGATAGAGAGTGCGCTTTTGAGGCTATCGAGTTCTTGCCGGACTTCATCAGAGTTCTGGCCCAGTGCTACCCCTTCACTAAGTAGAATTAAGACAACTATTTTAAGTAGATAACTTCTCACCAGATTAGTTTAACAAGTGCTTATTGTGCAATACCCAAGTTATTAAGCCATTGGGTTTCCCTTCTAAACTCAACTTTTGAATGATATTACTACGGTGTTTTTCTACCGTGCGTTCTGAAATAAAAAGCATGTCCGCTATTTCTCTTGTCGACTGGTTGGATGCTATAAATTTAAGTATTTTTCGCTCTGATGGGGTGAGTGACTCTACCCTTTCTAAGGAAGACTCAGCGGACTTTACATCCTTTAAATGAAAGGCCTTGCTAAAATACTGCTCGCCTGCCATTACTTTTTGAATACATACTTCAATCTCTTCAAAAGCATCTTCTTTGAGCAAATAACCTGATAAATTTAGGCTCTTGGCTCTGGCTATAAACTCAGTTTCTTTATGATAGGAAAGAATAATAAACTTTGTTTCATACCCCTTTTCCATGCAATGTTTGGCCACAGATAATCCATCCATGTAAGGCATTTCAATATCTAAAATGGCAATTTTGGGGTTCAGCTCCGTAATCAATTTCAAAGCTGCACTACCATCTATAGCTGTTCCCTGAATGTTAAATCCTTTAGTCCTCAAAGCGGTCTCTAAACCTTGCAATAATAGAGGGTGATCATCGGCCAAAACTAGGGTTACCTTATTCATTCAAAATTTGACTATTTGAAACGTGAAGATAGCCTTTATGCATAATACCTAACAATACGTAGGGCTACGTATTGTTAGGTATCGTGGATTTCCAAATACTTGTTGTTCAATTATCATTCACTCCTCAAGGCCTTTACAGGATTACCAGTAGCGGTTTTAACCGACTGAAAACCTACTGTTAGCCAAGCAATAATAGCAACTACAATCACTGGAGTCAAAAACAGCAAGGGGTTATTAATATTGATTTGGTAGGCAAATGTGGCAAGCCAATCATTCATAACCCAATAACCTACTGGGATAGCGATCAAGGCTCCAATGGCTACCAGTTTAGTGAAATCAGAAACTACAAGTAGCGTTAAGTTTTTTACGGTTGCACCTAATACTTTCCTCACTGCAATTTCTTTGCGTCTTCTTTCCAAAGTAAAAGCCGCCAAAGCGAATAAGCCTAAGCAAGCAATGGCAATGGCCAAACCAGACGAAACAGTGAAAAGCTTTCCGAATCTACGTTCTTCTTCATAAAGCGAATTGAAGGAATCATCAAGAAAGACAAAATCGAAAGGTTCATCCTGAACAAGTGTATTCCATTCGGATTCCACTTGCTTCACGGTTTCACCAAAGTTACCAGTTACCTTAAGCGATAGAAAATCGCCTGCATACCAGTCTCCTTCAATGCGTCCATCTTCAAACATTCTCCTGAGGATTAAGGGTTCGACTGAACGCTTTAAACTTGCATAATTGAAATCGCGAACAACTCCTATAACTGTAAAGTCTTCACCATCTCCCCTTGATAATTTCTTTCCCAATACCTCATCGAAGGCCAAGGCCTTCTTTGTCGCTTCATTAATCACCACTGATGCCGAATCGGAAGCTAGATCATTCGAATAGAACCTACCTTCTACCAACTCTAAACCCATTGTTTCCAAATATTCATCTGTAGTAAAAAGATTCATAAGACTAAAAGACCTTGGATTGTCTTCCATTGTAGAGTATCCCCAATCCGAAATGCGATCGGACACGTATCGATCCGTTAGCGAGATAGATTCGATGTTTGGATTCTGAAGCAACTGATTTTTGAAGGCTCCGAGATTACCCTCCAAGACTCCCGTATGCTTTACCACCATAATTTGCTCAGGTTGAAAGCCAAGTTTTTTCTTGCCCATAAACCTAAGTTGTGAAAACACCACCATTGTGCTAATGATCAAAAAAATTGAGATAGCGAATTGAAATGCCACCAAGCCCTTTCTCAGAAACACATTTCCACCACCAATTTTGTTCTCCCCTTTCAACGCCCTGAGCGGCTGAAAACCAGAAAGATAGAAAGCTGGATAGCTACCCGCAAGCAAGCCCACTATCAAAACTAAACCCAATAGCCTAGACAGGGTATCTAGGGCCAACAAGTCCGAGTAACTGAAATTTCTATTGGCCAATTGGTTGAAGCCATCTAAGAACAAACTTGCAATACCCAGTGATAAAATCATAGCTACCAAACTGATGAGCATTGACTCAACTAAAAACTGATGGACCAATTGCTTTCTTCTGGACCCCAATACTTTACGCATGCCTACTTCTTTTGAACGAGCAGCCGAACGAGCAGTAGAGAGGTTCATGAAATTGATGCTGGCAATTAACAGAATGAAAAATGCCACAGCTGAAAATATATATACATTGTTGACATCACCTTGAGACCCTAAGGCCATATGCGGATAATAAAGGTGAAGGTCTTTCATAGGTTTTAAAGTGAAAGTTCCTTGCCTTCCTCCTTCCGCTAAATACTCTTCGTAATTAGTGTGACCAGTATATTTTACTAAATCTGGCCCCACATACTTCGCTACAAAATCAGGATACTTGGCCTCTACAGATTCTGGAGTGGCTCCAGGCGCCAGTTTGGCATAGGTGAAGAAGTTATTACCCGTCCAGTTACCTACAGTAATCCAACTTTCATGTGGGAAAGATTCAATGAAATTATAGTGAAAGTGTGTATTATTTGGTGGGTCGGCTACCACGCCTGTCACTTTAATGGAATTGCCGCCAACAGTGAGTAATTGACCATAGGCTTCTTGATTCGGGAATAATTTAGTCGCTAGCGATTCCGTAAGTATAATAGAGTTAGGTTCTGTCAGTGCCTTATCCGGGTTTCCTTCTAAAAACTGCACTGTAAATATTTTATGGAAAGTAGAGTCGGCTGAAAAGCCATCTCCTTCTTTAAAAATTTGACTATTGACCTTGAAAGTTTGGTCATATGGGCCAGACAATCGAACGACCTCTTCGATTTCAGGGAAATCCATTTTGGATTGAGCTCCTAGCCTAGCCGGTGTGTATTGCCCCCCCTGACCATTGGCAATCCGGTAAACACGATCTACATCTTTATGAAAGTTGTCGTAGCTAAGCTCGTTAGTAATGTAGAGCATAATGAGCAAACAGGCGGCTAAACCTAAGGAAAGCCCTGATATGTTGATAATGGAAAAGAACTTTTGGCGAACCAAACTCCTGACCGAGATTTTTAAATAGTTTTTGAACATAGCATTGTTGTTTAATGAGTTAATATCTTCTAGACCTTTGATATATTTTGGACGGAAAAACCTGAGTACATCCCATCCGAATTTGCGTTTCGCAGCCGTTAAGCCGTCTGTTTCGACCCTTTTGTAAAACAGCTCATAGGCATCTCCCTCAATGATTTCGCGGATCCTTGGCTTACAGTAAAGCTGTAAAAACCATAGCGCCCATTTTGGAGGCTCGTGATCAAATTGAGGCATACTGATTCAGGCCAAAATCTATATTGGGGATTTGTTCGTGCAGTCGGTTGCGTTGTTCGCGTACAAAATTGAGGGCCTTATTTCCGGCAATGGTTACCGTGAAAAATCGTTTTCTTCGACCTCCCCTTTCCTTGGTGGCTCCCCCCACTTCAGATTTAAGAAAGTCTTTGCTTTCCAAGCGATCCAAAGCAGAATGCACTGCACTAATGTTGATTTTACGTTCGGTTTGCGCTTCAATTTCTTCCATTACGCTAATGCCGTAGGCATTGTCATTCAGAATGGCCACTACGAGCAGAACCAGCTCTTCGAACTCTCCTAGGTTAATTCTTTGCATCTGTATCTATTAGTTTCACAATAGTAAATGAAATAGATATCTTTCACTATTGCAAATGAAATACACAAAGGATGAATTGAATCGGGAAATTAGTGGAGTGAATTGGGCGTTTGGTATCAGTCAATAGACAAAGGACTATTGACTATTGACTATTGACTAATAGTTAAAATTCAGTATCCCCTATTCAAATCGACTTGGTGTAATAATGGTGTTTCATTGACTAACCTATCAATGTTTTCTTTCAATA
>CAXBPM010000244.1:0-5645 GCA_963977345.1 uncultured Roseivirga sp. | reverse complement strand
AAGCTGCCGATGTCGATCATTTGGTATCAAATGAAAGAATTTTGGCCCAATTGGAAATAACCGAAACTCCATTAGTGCAGGGAAACACTTTTTCCATTGATGAGCCTATTAAAGGATCTCTATGCCTTAAAGAGTTGATGAAAAACCATAACCGACAATTTGCCTCTACAGTCAACGTCTCCTCAAATGAGCCGTTTATTCTTACAATGACTTCTGGCTCGACCGGAGCCCCCAAACCAATTATCTTAACACAAGAGACTAAGATTCAAAGAGCAAAGGCTGCTCAGCTGGCATATGATATTTCGAAAGATGATGTTACTCTTGCGGCCACCCCATTGTACCATTCTCTTGCAGAACGTTTAGTTGTCACTCCATTGATTACAGGAGGTACTTCAGTAGTGCTTAAAAGATTTACCCCAAAACTTTGGCTTGAAACTATATCTGAGATGGGGGTTACCTTTACTATTGCGGTTTCTTCTCAATTGGCGCAAGTGGCTAACTACCTCTCAACCGAAGGGTTTGACGGCAGCCTTAAACTGAGGTGTCTCGTGTCATCTTCTGCTCTACTGGAAGTTCCTGTTAAAGAAGCGTTGCTTAGGGCTCTAGTCTGTGAGTTTCATGAATGCTATGGCACTTCAGAAATAGCTATAGCTACTAGCATATACTATAACGCAAATGAAGGAAAACTAGATTCGGTCGGCAGAGCCATACCAGGTGTTGATTTGAAAATTGTTGATGATTCTGGAGCCTATGTTGAAACCGGTCAACCTGGCGAGATTGTGTGCAAAACACCAATGATTTATGGGGGTTATTATAAGCTTCCAGAACTGACTAAACAAGCTTTTATAGAGGGTTATTTCAGGACAGGGGACATTGGTAAGCTTGATTCTGATGGTTTCCTTAAGTTTTTGGGAAGAAAGAAGGAAATTATTATTTCAGGTGGTATCAACATTTATCCTTCCGATATTGAAACTGAAATAAGAAATATTGATTCCGTGAAGGAGTGCGCGGCTTTCCCTTACCCAGATGAGCAACTCGGGGAAGTGATTGCAGTTGCAATAGTCCCCGAAAGTAAGGAGGACTTCAATTTAAGAGCTGTCAAAAAGGCTTGCTTGATTGCCCTTTCAGATTTTCAGCAACCCAGAAAATATTTCCTAGTCGAGGAACTCCCCAAAAATGGCTTGGGTAAGCTCATGAAACATGAATTAATAAAACAACTGATTAGAATTCATTGACAGGGAGTTTTCTTTAAATGAGACTGATTTGTTCCAAATCAATAATTTCTGAAGGTTTGGATGAAAAATCCCTGTGGAAACTACGTAACTATGGCAGTAAAAACAAACACTAAAGCACATTCGATTGGCATTATAGGAGGGTCACTACAGTCTGCCGTGGGCTATTCTCACTTTGTGGCCTGTACCATGGACAACAGATGGAAAATAGAAGCTGGATGTTTTAGTTCTAAACAAGAAGCTAATGAGATAACTGCCAATGCCTATGGCCTTCCTGAAGGTCGTCTTTATAACTCATGGAAGGATCTCCTTAATGATGAAAAAGGCAGGCTGGATGCCATTGTGGTATTAACCCCTACGCCTGCTCACTTTGAAATAGTCAATACGGCCATGGATATGGGCTTTCCTGTGATTTGTGAGAAGGCTCTAGCTACAAATGGGGATGAAATAGAAGAGCTTGTAAGGCAGAAGGAAAAGAAAAAAAGCTTTTTGGCTGTCACCTATAACTATTCCGCTTATCCTATAATTCGTGAATTACAGAAGAAGATTTCTGAGGGTGAATTGGGTAAAATCTGCCATTTTCAGATAGAAATGCCACAACAAGGCTATAGTATTACAGATGGTGATGGAAATAGACCTACGCCACAGAAATGGAGACTCTCTTCTGGAAAAGTTCCTCTAATCCATTTGGACTTGGCAGTTCATTTGCATCATTTAATATACTTTCTGACAGGTTATAGACCTAAAGGTATTGTTTCTCAACAAGGTACCTATGGGTTTTTTCCGGATGTGGTAGATAACGTTTACTGTATCTGTAATTATGAAGAAGACATTCAAGGGCAGATGTGGTTTAGCAAAAGTGCCATTGGACACAGAAATGGACTCAGGGTCAGAGTTTATGGCTCCAAGGCTTCAGCAGAATGGTATCAGATGAATCCTGAAGAACTGGTCTTGAGTCACATAGATGGTAGACGAGAAATTATTGATCGTTCTTCTTCTTCGGTGAGTCAATATACTCGTGACTTTGGACGATTTAAACCAGGGCACCCTGAAGGTTTTCTAGAAGCTTTTGCCAACCTTTATAGTGATTTGGCGGATGGGCTCGAAGAATATAAAGAAACAGGCAAATGGGAGCTTGAAGAATATTATGGGAGCGATATCGCATTAGAGGGGCTCAGAATGCTTGAAGGAATGGTCAACTCTCATGAGAAGAAAGTTTGGATTGAATTATAAGGATATGAAAGAGAATATAAGAGCATTTGTATTAGATAAAGTTCAGAGCAAGGAAAAGCTTCCTGAAATGGATGAAATAGATGACTTGAAATATATAGATGAGGGTTATGTGGATTCTATCGGACTCATTAAGTTCATTGTCGAGATCGAAACGGAATTTGACATAGAAATTGATGATGATGATATCGCCTCCTTAGAATTTAGAACAATTGGAGGCTTATGCAGCTTAATTAATAACAAAATTAATACGAAATGATTGTTGATATAATTGATCAATGGAACAGAGAAAGTTCTAAAGAAGAATTGGATTTAGTTAATTTATTTCTTTCACCCTCTGGATCTGGTAAAAGGTTCTTATTTGGCACAAATGAAGATGCAATTAGAGTGTCTGAAAAAATAGAGATAACGGGATTCATCAATGATTTTTGGAAATCTAATGAAGGTCTAAATGGGATACCTGTTGTAAATACAAATAATGTCCCTCATGATGCCATAATAGTAAATTGCTCTACTTCAATTAGTCCTTTAACGGTTCAGAAAAAGATAGATTCGATTCCTAACAAAGGTACTTTTCCCCTTACCTCCCTATCCAAGGCTGTACCTTCATTTTTTGAGTTGCCTGAGTTTGTCAGAAAGACCAGATCAGACTTGGTGAAAAATGGAGACAAGTGGCAGAAAATTCTTGATACTCTTGCAGATGAACGCTCAAAAGAAGTATTCCATCAAGTGTTGAAGTTTAGGTTGACAGGAGATTTACGCTATATGACCAATATGACAGTTAGGTTTGATCAACAGTACTTTGCTGAATTCATAGAAACCGATGAGAATGAGGTTTTTGTTGACTGTGGTGGTTTCGATGGGGACACTACTGAAATATTTTGCGACAATTACCCGAACTATAAGAAAGTTTTGTTTTTCGAGCCATCTGCTCAAAATATGACAAAAGCCAAAGAAAGGCTTAATGGTCGCAGAGACATAGAGTATATACCTAAAGGGGTCTCTGATCAAGAAGGTGTTTTGAGTTTTTCTTCTGGAGATGGTTCAAGTAGTAAGGTGTCTGAACAGGGAGGTGATCAAATTGAAGTAACCAAGATTGATAAGTATACTTCTGAGCCTATTACATTTATCAAAATGGACTTAGAGGGTTGGGAGATGAAGGCACTAAAAGGTGCTGAGAATCACATAAAGAAGGACCACCCCAAATTGGCAATAGCGGTATATCACTCCTCAAAAGACTTTTGGGAAATATTTAATTATATATTGAGCCTAAGGAGTGATTACAAGGTATATCTTGATCATTACACAGAGGGTTGGAGTGAAACAGTTATGTACTTCATACCAATGAATAGAGCATCTAACTAATGGACAAGATGATAGTTGATTGGACAAAAGAGAGTTGGAGGAACTATAAAGCAGAACAGCAACCACTATGGCCTGATCATAGCCAAAAACAACAGACGTTGAGTGAATTGTCTGGCTTACCTGCTTTAGTATTTGCTGGTGAATCAAGAACTTTGTTGAGCGAGTTGAAGTCCGTTTCAAGAGGGGAGTCAATTTTATTACAAGGGGGAGAGTGTTCAGAGGAGTTTTCGGGTTGTAATGGGAGCAGAATACATAATTTCCTTAGGGTAGTACTACAGATGGCCATAATCATTTCTTATTCTAGTAGTAAGAAGGTTGTCAAAATAGGTCGAATTGCCGGGCAGTACGCCAAACCTAGGTCTAGTCTTACCGAGGTAGTGAATGGTATTGAATTGCCTACCTATAGAGGAGACATGGTAAACGGGTTCTCCCCAACATTAGAAGATCGTATTCCAAATCCGAAACGGATGATTGAGGGCTATTTTAGATCAGCAGCTACATTGAACTTGATTCGTGCTTTTACTAAGGCAGGATATGCCTCTATACATGAAATTGGAGATTGGCAAAAACATGACTTCTCGGATAATCCTGTAATGGTCAAATACAGTAAACTGGCAGATGAGATAAGTAGAGCCTTGGATTTCACTAAAGCGGTGAGCTTGTCTGATTTACCTCAGTTATCCGAGACTGTTCTTTATACTTCTCACGAAGGCTTGTTGTTAGATTATGAAGAGTCTATGACAAGGATTGATACTACAACAGGAGGTTGGTACGACACCAGTGCCCATATGCTTTGGATTGGTGACCGTACTAGGCAGCTTGACGGGGCTCATGTAGAGTTCATGAGTGGCGTAAAGAATCCTATTGGTATTAAGATTGGACCCTCCATAAGGGTGGAAGAATTAGACGCTATACTCAACAAGCTCAACCCAGAGAACATAGAAGGCAGAATCACGCTTATTAATAGATTTGGAGCTGACAAGGTAGCGGATCATTTACCTGCAATCATTAGGTACCTTAAGAAAGCTGGCCGTAATGTGATTTGGTGTTGCGATCCGATGCATGGTAATACTTACAAAGTGGGTAAGCACAAAACGCGTAAGTTCGAGAGTATACTCAGTGAGATTGGTCAATTTTGGTCAATTTGTAAGTCGGAGGGAGTATACCCAGGAGGTGTTCATCTTGAGCTAACGGGTGAAAATGTGACAGAGTGTATTGGCGGAATGGCCGGAGTGTCTGAAACAAACATACACCATAACTACCAAACAAATGTGGATCCAAGACTCAATGCCGTGCAGGGAGTAGAACTTGCTTTTGAATTGGCTGATATATTAAAGCGATAAGCCTTAATTAGCAACTATGACTAGAAAAAGGGCTAAGGTTTTGGTTTCTGTTCAGATGATCACATACAACCATGATCGGTTTATTGAACAAGCTATTTTATCCGTTCTTAATCAGAAAACTACTTTTGAGTATGAACTTATCGTAGCAGATGATCACTCTCCAGATAATACTGAGGCTATTGTGAAAAGTATTATCGATAGCCACCCGAAGGCGTACAGGCTTAATTATCACAGACACAAGCGAAACATTGGAATGATAGCCAATGGAAGGTATGCCTTAGAAAAGTGTTGCTCAAAGTATGTAGCAATTTGTGAAGGAGATGATTACTGGACTGACCCATTGAAGCTAGAAAAGCAGGTTGATTTTCTGGAAACCAATAATGAATTCTATGGCGTAGCACATCAAACTACTATTTTAAGTAATAACCAAGAGGCGGGTAACTTCAAAGATAATGTTCCAGACATAATTGAAATT
>CAXBPM010000243.1:0-5656 GCA_963977345.1 uncultured Roseivirga sp. | reverse complement strand
CCAAATAAGCCCATACTTTCCTCAACAAAAGGATGCGGTATTTCACTCATGTTACGTCCAGGTATTTCGCCATTCTTGAAGAAAGAAGCGTCTAGTAGTGCCATGTCGCTTTTGCGAATTACTTCAATGATGTCTTGATTCCATTTACTCCATTTATCAATATCTGGAATGAAAATGATAGACTTACCGTTGATCTGAATTTCATAACCCACCGTTTCCGAAAACTCATCACGGTGTGGAACAATGAAAGGTGTAACGGAAATACTATTGTTCAATTGAATGGCGATGCTGTCTTGCTGAGGCTTGATTTCAATATTTTCTAACTCAACCAACTGACTCCAAGGGCCATTTTCTTCTAAGAATGTCTTCATTTTAGGCATGGCATAAACAGGAACACCCGAAGTGCCCATTACCTCTCTACCCAAATGAATGAGTCCGGTATAATGACCAATATGTGCATGGGTTAAGAAAATGCCATCTAAAGGATAGTTATTGGTTTCAGAAACATCATCCAGCATTTGCAGCTGAAGTTTGAAATCAGGTGTGGCTTCAAAAAGCCAACGCTGTTTTGTGATGGGGTCAACGAGGCCAAGTGCTACGGCATTCTTTGGTCTGGCAGCTCTTTCTTTAATTAATTCCCATTCCTGTTTTTGACCTGCTTGTGGGTAACCAGCATCTTGCGCTACGCCCAAAACTACAATGAAGGGAGCTTCGGTAGGGATTTCTCTTTGGTTATTCGTTTCGCTACAAGCAGTGAACAGAAATAAAAAAAGAGCCAAAAGAGGCTCAATTTTGATGGTTGAATTTGGTGCTATTTTCATGGCTTAGCTTCCACAGCCTACACAATCAATAGACGAATCCATAGGTTTTACCCCATTCAGTTTCATCGTTAAATTGTGTATTTCATCCTTAATGTCCATGTCTTTAAACATGTCTCCAGTAAGTTGCGCAGTTAGCGCTTGAATTTCTTGTTCGAGGGTTTCTGTTGTCATTTCCATTGTTCTATTGTGCTTAGGGTGTATGAATATAGGGCATATCTGAATAAAAACAAAAAAGTGTACCTTGACTTGTAACCTTTCTAAAAAGCTAAGGTTTCCCCCATTGAATTCTTAAAATAGACTATTGGATTCTCTCTCTGACAACGCGTTGATGCTACAAGTAAAAGAAGGACAGCTCGAAAAACTCGGGTTGTTGTTCGAACGATATAATAAAAGCCTGTATGGTTTTTTCTATCGCTTAACCCTTGACCGTGAGGTGAGTGAAGACCTTGTGCAAAATGTGTTTCTGCGGATGATGAAATACAAACACACCTACAAAGGAGACGGCCAGTTTAAAACCTGGATGTATCATATGGCCCGAAATCTTTTTTCTGATCATTACCGGAAAAATAAAAAGATGGGCTACAAAGAAGATGTAGAGGTGGCTGATAAATATTTCAGAAACGAGAGTAATGCAGAGTCGAATAGAATTCAAAGGGAAGAAATGGATTTGCTGCAGCATGCCATGAATCAACTGACTTTCGAAAAGAAGGAAGTCCTTATCCTCAGTAAGTATCAGGAGATGCGATACAAAGACATTGCCGACTTACTGGGAATTACTGAAAGTGCAGTGAAGGTGCGAATCTTCAGGGCATTGAAGGATTTAAAAATGGTCTATATGCAGTTGGAGGCAACGCCTTCTGCACAGTAAAACATCAAAATAGCTGAATAATGAAAGGTATAAAATACATGATTTTGTTTGCGGCACTTTTGCCAGCCCTGATGGTTAAAGGGCAAAGCCAAACCGAGACAGTAAAGAAGAGCTTTACCGTGAAGAATGAAAAGGCAATTTGGTTTTCCGTATGTAATATCGAAGGCGATGTTGAGGTGGAAGTTCATGATGGGAACACCATAGAAATCGAAGTACAGAAACGAATTTCCGGAAATCAATCAGAGATTAAACAGGGAATGGAAGAGGTGAAGATTGATTTTGCTCAAGGCGATGACTTTGTGCGAGCGAGATTTACTACTCCAAATAATAAGGTGAGGGATAGAGATGATCCTTTGGCTTGTGGTTGGGACTGGAATCAAGATCGAGAGCGTGTAGACTACAAGGTGAGACTCGATTATAAAGTGAAAGTGCCAAGAAATATTAGCGTGAAAATCTCTACTGTGAATAATAGTGATCTCTACATTAAGGGAGTGAAAGGTGAAGTGTATGCCAATAATGTGAATGGCGATGTGACTTTGATTGATGTAGAAAGCAATACCAAGGCCAGTACAGTGAATGGCAAAATCGAAGTGAATTACTTGAAAATGCCTGCAGAATTTGCTGAGTTCCAAACAGTCAATGGGGAGATAGAGGTTTTTGCGCCTCAGGATTTAGGCGCCTCTTACAACTTCGAAACCCAATGGGGAGAAGTCTACAGTGATTTTGAGTTCTCTCAAAAGCTATCGCCAAAAATGGTAGCCAATAAGGGTGAGCGTGGAGGTACAAAATATAAGGTTGATAACTCCAATAGTTACCAAGTCGGTAATGGAGGCCCCAAGTTTACATTCAAAACACTGAATGGAGATATAAGGGTAATGAAAGCTAAATAGTGGATAAGATGGAAGATAAATATATGTCAATGATCACCGAATATATTGATGGTACGCTTTCTCCTGAAAGGGAAAAGGAATTCCAACAATACGTTCAAGAAGGATATATTGATATGGCCGAGGTAGAGGAAATGGCAAAACTTCAGGGGATAATGCTGAGTACGTCAACTCCAGAACCTTCATCTGCTTTGAAAGAGAATTTCTATCAAATGCTGAATGAGGCAAAGGAAAAAGAGCCTCAAGCTAAAAATGACTCTTCCATATTAGAGAGAATAAAGAGCTTACTTTTCGGGAACCAGTATGGTAGAATGGCTTTTGGAATGGGAGTGTTGGTCATCGGTCTTTTTCTGGGCGCAAACTTGGGAAGCAATTCATATAAAGAAGAGTTAACCGATTTGAACGGTCAGATGGTAGAGATGCGGGAAATGATGATGATGGCCATGCTGGAAAAGGAATCCGTTTCAGATCGATTGAAAGGAGTGCAAATGTCGTCTGAGCTTTCTTCTTCGAATGAAAAAGTACTTGACGCACTTTTTCTTACCCTCAACAGCGACCCAAGTACGAATGTGCGGATTGCAGCACTAAACACTTTGGCTGGATATACCAATGACCCAAAGGTTAGGGAAGGGTTGGTTAACAGTATCTCAAAACAAAAGTCGCCACTGATGCAAGTGAACCTTGCTGAGCTGATGGTGAAGCTTCAGGAGACTAAAGCCAAGGATGAATTGAAATCTATTCTGGAAAGCGATCAAACACCAGAAGATGTAAAAGTTACGCTCAGAGCGAGCATGGAAAAAATTATTTAATCAAAGACTCAAAAAACAAACAATATGAAAAAGGTAATTGTAACGATATTGATGATTTGCGCGGTATTTAGCGTGAAGGCTCAAAAGATTAAGGTAGATCCGAAAATGAAAGTTGAAGTAACTCCAGATCTTAAAATGACAATGGGGACAGACTTTGAAATTGACCTTGGCGCACACATAGAAGAGGCGATGAGCAGTATTGATGGCATGTTCGGAATGGGGTTTGGAGATCAGGGAGATAAATGGGAGGAAAAATATCAGCAAGATACTGAGGAGCTCGAAATTCCACTGAGCAAGCCAGGTGAGAAAGGAAAGTTGCAGGTAGAATCGCATAATGGAACGGTTAAAGTGTCAGCTTATTCGGGGCCAACTGTGAAGATCAAAATGATTAAGTACAGCAAAAAAGTAGAGCGTGAGTCAGGAAAAGATGGAATGCGCTTGTTGAGTAGTGGCGGTTTTAATGTGCAGGCAGAAGAACGCAATAACACGGTGAAAATCGAAACAGAAGGTTGGAACAACCGAATTGATTTTGAGATTCAGGTGCCAACCAACTTTAGCCTTGACGTTCAAACCTATAATAACGGAGCAATTGAAATAGAAGGAGTGAATGGCGAACACAGCATAGAAAGCTATAACGGGCCAATTACCCTCAACAACATTAGTGGGTCTGCGAGCGCAAGTACCTACAATGGAGAGGTGAAGGCTACTTTCAGTGCAGTAACGGCCAATGCTCCAATGATTTTCACAACCTATAATGGTAATGTGGACTTGACTGTTCCAGCGGGCACTAAGTTTTCAACCAAAATGAAAACCTTCAAAGATATTTTTACCGACTTCGAAAATTTTGCATTACAAAAAACAACGCCCCAAAAGAGCAAGGAAGGCAATGGTTATAAGGTGAAATACGAAGATTGGGTGGAAGGTAAACTCAATGGTGGTGGAGCAGAAGTAACGATGGAAACCAGAAACGGAAACATATATATCAGAAAAGGATAGCCAAAAAAATAGTAATTCTGATCCTGTGCATGTAAATTCACAGGATTTTTTTATTTTTACCTACCTCAATTAGTCTAAATACCGTCACGTTCCTTTTTTCCAGCGAGGAGAAATTGATTTTCCAAAATTAAAGTATGTACTGATGAAACGCTCTGTAAAGATTTTTTTAATGTCACTCTTATCTGTAGTGTCTTTAAACCATGGTTTATCTGCTCAAAATGCGGATGCGGTGGTGTCAAAACTGGCCAACAAATATGGAAGTGTCCCGAATTATAAGCTGAACATTGTCTATGAAGCCAATAATGAAGATATGGGTTTTCAGAATGTTCAGGAAGGAACTCTAGTCGTAAAAGGCAACCAATATATTTTAAAGTACGGGCCTAATGAAACTTGGCTTAACGATGGCGAAGTAGAATATGTAGGAACGAAAGAAGAAGACCACTCTCAAATTCTTTATTTTTGTCCAGGTCAGAACTCTGAGGCTATTGTAGATTATGGCAACTTGTTGACCTTCTATTCTTATGGCCACACTGCCTCTATGGATGGTAATATGATTAAATTGGTGCCTACCTCAGAAAAGTCATACACTGAACTTCGCTTAACTGTTGACGGAGACAACCTAACCAAGATTTCAGCAATTGATAAGATGGGTACTGTTTACAGCTATTCACTTTCTGGTTTTAGCACCAGTGTGGGCGATCCTAAGTTCGTAATTAACAAAAGAGAATACGCAGAGACGATTGATGAGCGAAAAGGCTGTAAATAGTCAAAGCTGCAATGAGATTTAAAAAGACCGATTTACTTCGGTCTTTTTTTGTTTACGGTTAGTTCGAAAACATCGTGACGTTGATAATGCCCAGTTACATCTAAAGCCAATCGTTCCTCATAGCATTTGTTAAGGTCTACTTCGGCTGTGAATACACCTTCAACATCCCATTGCGGTGCTAAAATAGTTTCTCCACTTGGCCCGAAAATACAGCTACCGCCATTCAAAATCATGTGCTCAGGTTTACCTTCAAATTCTGGGGGAAGCGTAAACTCAGACGGAATATCCTTTACCCTCATAATTTGGCCAACACCTACGGCAAAGCAGCGCCCTTCAAATGCGTATGAGCGTGTAGCCACTTGTAGCATTTCATGCACTTTTGGCCAAACAGCCACGTGAATATGTTCACCCGAATTGTGCATAGTTTGACGAGTAAGCGGCATCCAATGCTCCCAACAAATCAACCCGCCAATTCGGCCAAAGGCCGTGTCAACTGCTTGCAATCCAGC
>CAXBPM010000242.1:0-5657 GCA_963977345.1 uncultured Roseivirga sp. | reverse complement strand
GCGAACTTCCAGAAGGAAATGACGGTTTGGGACTGATGCTTTTGGGCGTTACGGGTGATCAGGTTTTACCTGCGGATGTCTACCAAGAAATTAAAACCAGAACACTTTCTGTAGTGCGCGGTACGGTTCAGGCCGATATTCTAAAAGAAGACCAAGCACAAAATACTTGTATTTTCTCTACCGAATTTGCCCTTCGTTTGATGGGTGATGTTCAGCAATATTTTATCGATAAGAATGTAAGAAACTTCTATTCGGTATCGATTTCGGGTTATCATATTGCCGAGGCAGGCGCGAATCCAATTTCGCAATTGGCCTTTACTTTGGCGAATGGCTTCACTTATGTAGAATACTACTTGAGCCGTGGAATGGACATTGATAAGTTCGGGCCGAACCTTTCTTTCTTCTTCTCGAATGGTATCGATCCTGAATATGCAGTGATTGGCCGTGTAGCCAGAAGAATTTGGGCGAAAGCCATGAAGCAGAAGTATGGTGCAAATGCCAGAGCGCAAATGCTGAAATACCATATTCAAACTTCGGGGCGTTCGTTACATGCGCAAGAGATCGACTTCAACGATATCAGAACTACGTTACAGGCTTTGTATGCGATTTACGATAACTGTAACTCTCTACATACAAATGCTTATGACGAGGCCATTACGACCCCGACAGAGGAGTCAGTGCGTAGGGCAATGGCAATTCAGTTGATCATCAATAAAGAATTAGGTTTAGCGACTAACGAAAACCCGTTGCAAGGGTCCTTCATAATTGAAGAACTGACCGAATTGGTAGAAGAGGCTGTTCTTTTAGAATTCGATAGGATTACAGAACGCGGAGGCGTTTTGGGTGCCATGGAAACCATGTATCAGCGAAGCAAAATTCAAGAAGAATCACTTTACTACGAGACGCTTAAGCATACGGGTGAATTCCCGATTATTGGGGTGAACACCTTCTTAAGTTCTAAAGGCTCACCAACCGTGTTGCCGAAAGAGGTTATCCGTGCTACGCCTGAAGAGAAGGAATACCAAATCAAGATGTTGGGAGAACTTCAAAAAGGAAACGAAGGCAAGGCTGAAGAACTGATCAAGAAAATTCAGGCAGCAGCGGTTCAGAATGAGAACATCTTTGAAGAGTTAATGGAAGCCAGTAAGTATTGTTCACTCGGACAAATCACTTCGGCATTGTTCGAAGTAGGTGGCCAGTACAGAAGGAATATGTAATTTAATACCTGTCAGGTTTCCAAAATCTGACAGGTATTTGCTTCTACTTAAAACGTCAATTTTGAAAAAGCTCATCAGCCTCTTATTTTTTATTGTTGGGCTTCAAGTATCCCTCAAGGGTGATTTGGCTGCACAAACCCCTTCGAATGAACAGTCCATTTATCTTCAACTCAACAAATCGATTTTCGAATTGGGCGAAGATTTGTGGTTTAGCGCTACCGTTTTAAACTCACAAAGCCTACTTCCTTCCAGTCTTGACTCTTCCTTATTTGTAGAGCTAAGGAGCAAGGCAGAAAATCAAGTTGTTTTTAAAGAGATTTTCGAAATCAGTAATGGTTTTTCAGAAGGTCATCTTTTTCTTGCTGACACGCTGAAACAAGGAGAGTATAGCCTTTTTGCCTTTACTCGAAATTCCTTTTCCGATGAGGTGAAAAAGACCAAAAGTATCCTCCTTAAATCAAGGATAACGCCCTCAATATTAGTGGATGTTAATTTCGATAATGCCCTTTCATTAGATCAGAAGATAGTATCTCCAAAAATTAAAGTGGTGAGAAGGTCTGGTGAATTGGTGAAGACAGCTAAGGTTAATGCTGAAATATGGAGTGAAAATAAGCGTGTAGCCCGAGTCAAAACCACCACTGATAGTCTAGGGATTGCTCTGCCCATTTTTAGCAAATTAAAAACATTCGAAAATCTGATATTGAAGATCGATGTGGATTCCAATTTGGGCGAGGAACAATTTGAACTTCCTGTTGCACTGCCTTCAAACGCTCAACGGATCCAATTCAACCTAATGCCAGAAGGAGGAAATCTTGTTCAAGGAATTTCTACGCAACTAGCCTTTAAGGCGGTGCATAAAAACGGAGCACCTGTAGAAATTGATTCTGCCATCGTTATGGATGAAAAGGGTAATGTGGTTACTTCCTTTAAATCGCGTCATAATGGAATGGGCAGCTTTTACTTCTTACCGCTGCCCTCTAAGCAATATTCAGTTTCCATCATCTCTCCTAAAATCGACTCGGTTTTTAGCTTCCCAAAAGTATATGATGCCGGGTTTGTGTTGAATGTTTCCCGACAAACAGAGGATGATCTTCTTTTTGCAGTTAAGAAAAGTGAAGGCTTTGAAGGGGACTCTCTGACATTCTCCATAGAGCAGAGAGGACAGTTGTTTTATGAGTCAATGATTATTATGTCTGGTGACGGAGTGCCCTTGAAGGTGCCGACTGTGGCATTACCTAAGGGCATTATCAAAGTAAGCCTATCCAATAGCAGTGGTCAAAAGCTGGCGGAGCGGATGGTTTTTGTGAACAATCAAAAAAGACTGAACATTACCTACGAACTGAACAAAGCCAATTATACTACAAAAGACAGAATTGACCTTAAATTAAAAGTAACCGATGGCCAGGGCGAACCGGTTCAAACGGTAATTGGGATGTCGGTGGTGGATGAGGTTTTTAAATCCGTTTTTGATGAAGATAATATTGTTTCTTATTTCTTCTTGTCGAATGAAATTAGGGGGCAGGTCCATAACCCTAAAAGCTATTTTTCTGGCGAATCAAAAACCGATAGGGATAATTTGGATTTGCTTATGCTCACCCAAGGTTGGCGTTCATATCGTTGGCCACGAGCCCTCTCGGAGAATTTAACTGATTCGGACTTAAAGGTGTCAGTGAAAATTAATCCTAATTCGGTATCGAAAAAGGTGCTTAAGGCCCTCGATCAACAAAAGATACAAGTGGTGTCTATGTTTGGTGCTTCAATTTTACGCACCGACAAAAATGGAGAATTGATGTTAACGGATAACATGTTGTATTGGTCAAAAGGAGGCAAGATGTTCTTTAAAACGGATGAGGTTGAAGGTGCACTTTTAAGCTTTCATACACCATTTGATGCTACCGTTAAATGGAGTTGGGACAAGCTTGACCAACAAAAGAGGATTTTTGCCGCAACAAAAAACTGGAATATTCTTCCCCAAATTGAGAATGATGTAAGAAGGTTAGACGATTTTGTAGTCGAATCCAAACAAGACGAATACGGTGTTGCCCATGGTAATGCTCGAAATATAATTGAAGGTAGGAATACCGACTATGTCTGTATGTACAATATCCTCAACTGCACAAACCATGCTACTGGAAGAAAGCCAAGGGATGGCGAACGCATCATGATCAATGGTGTACTCAAAACCTATAGAGCACCTAAAGAAGCAAACTCTACCCGTTACTTTAACGGCTATTATGAGGTGCCAGAAGTCTATGAGCCTGACTATGATAAAGTACCTGAAGACAGGGTTTTTACCGATTTCCGAAACTCATTGATTTGGAGGCCAAGTATCCTCACCAATGAAAATGGCGAGGCTGAGATTTCCTTCTTCACTTCAGATATCCGATCTATTTTTAATGTCCAGATAGATGCCTATGGTGACAATGGCCAAATGGGCGCCCTAAAGTTTGATATTAAAGTGTTGAAGTAAATATTGAAGCTAAACACCTGTCAGGCGGTTACCATTGTCGCAGGTTCTCCGAACCTGTGACTTATTATGGCTTTTAGGACTCTGTCCGTATTAACCCCAACAAAAAACGATAAGTATGCTAAAGCTTAATTAGTATATTTAATTATGAGTACGGCCTATCGGTTTTCTGAAAATGACATTCCTCACTTCGTTACTATGACTGTTGTGGAGTGGGTAGACTTATTCAATCGCCAGCGTTACAAAGATATTATAGTCGAAAATCTGAATTTCTGCATCAAGAATAAAGGTTTGATCGTCCATGCCTATGTCATTATGTCGAATCATGTTCATTTGATTGTTAGGACAAGAAATGGCGAGAACCTTTCTTCATTAATAAGAGACTTTAAGAGATATTCTGCCAAAGTGATTTATGAGACGTTGAAGCAAGATCAGCGGGAAAGCAGAAAGAACTGGCTGCTGTGGATCATTGAAAGTCAGGGAGAAATGAGTAATTCGAACACCCATTCCAAGATTTGGATACATGAAAATCACCCAATCCCATTGGATAGAAATAACATGTTTGAAGAAAGGCTAAATTATATTCACCTCAACCCAGTGAGAGCGGGAATCTGCTTCACACCAGAAGACTATGTTTATTCGAGTGCGGGGGCTTATGCTGGAGAAATAGGTTTGGTGAATGTTGAGCTAGTTTGATCGGGACAGAGTCCCTTTTTAATAAGTCGTCACAGGTTCGGAGAACCTGCGACAGGGAGGTTAGCGCCAGAAACTTTCGTTTTTAATCAGTGAGTCAAGTTTTATATCACCTCCAGTTTGACCCTTCAAAGTATTGTATACATTATTCAGATTTACAGAGTCATCCCAGTATCGATAGTATAGGTACTTTAAATAGAGGCTTTGGTCATGCTCAAATTCGGTTTCTAATACTTCTCCATAAGTGCTATCGGAAACGCCTAAAGCAAGATTCAGCTTCATTAAACTTAGCCCATTTCCTACCCAATGGGTTTCAGGTATTTCATAAAGGTAATATAGCGCACTTAATGTGTCTCTTTTCCTAAGCTCATGATTTGAACTCCTCATGGCCAAATTTGCTTGCCTTCTTTCTTCTGAAAACATATCATATCGAGAATTGAGATTGATCACGTTTTTAACAGACTGGCTGTACCATATGCCGCTCTTAAGATCAAAAAGATCGCATAAGTAAGGCTTGTTATTAATTATCTCAACACGGTATTTGATGAAGTTATAGCTGTCATCAAAAATGGAAAGTAAGGTGATTTCAGAGTGGGAGTCAAAATGTTGAATATTAGAAGCATGTATTTTGCCTTTCTCTAAATTCACATGACTTACCAGCGAAATATTGTTGAATTTAATTTCGTCCTTAATCTCTTTATCAAAAATATAGTTGAATACATTTCTCTGAACCTTGTTAAGATTTTTCACCCTTTTGGCAAAAGCCTCATTACTCCATGAGTTTCTGATTAGTGTGTGATCATAATCATTAATGCTTTTCGCCAATTGTTGGGCATATAATTCTATTGCCTCTTTGTTTTCAATCGTCAATGCAATGTTGTTCTCAGTCTTACTCTTTGAGCAACCAACTACTAATAATAAAATGGTAAATAAATAGATACCTCTGAACATTAATCTTCTCATTTCTGAATTTCAATTTGAAAAATTGTTTTTGAAAATGATACGAAAATATACGATTTTCTGTTATCCTGAACCCCAACTGTCGCAGGTTCTCCGAACCTGTGACTCACTATGATTTCTAGGACTCTGTCCGTATAATACCGTAACCCTTTGCTCAGAAACCGTTACTCTGCCGTACAAAACAGACGGATTACCGCGTCATAAACCTCTGCTGTCGCAAGGTTTATTTCTCGTAATGACGGCTGAGGGACTGTGTGCTTTTAACCTAGACCTGACAGGTGTTTATAGAATCGAGTAATTAGTCCCAGCCCCAGCCCCAT
>CAXBPM010000241.1:0-5683 GCA_963977345.1 uncultured Roseivirga sp. | reverse complement strand
ATGGTTTTAATAAAGCTGGTGTTGAAATTTTGTCGCCACATTACCGAGCTCAGCGCGATGGTAACCATATCACCATTCCTCAAGAGAATTTACCAGCAGATTATGTAGCTCCTTGGTTCAGAATTAAAAAGGTGGAATAAAGAAGAGTCTTTTAAAAAGAGTTTACGAGTATTGAAAAGCCCTGAGTAAAAAATTACTCAGGGCTTTTATCTTTTATGTGCTAAGCCATTATCTCTATGCAAAACCTTGATAGAGAAGTGACAATACAAAAAGAACAATGAATATAAAGAATAAGAACTTGGCAATGCTAGATGTTACCGAAGCAATTCCTCTAAATCCGAATAGTGCTGCTATAATTGCAACTACGAAAAATACGATTGACCAGTATAACATGATTTTAGATTTTAATGAATAATTATTTACGATCTCATGATCTTACTGATGATAAGACAATTACACATCCAAACTCTAAAGCGCCTATTCTGAGGCCCAGCAGCAGTCTTTAAGTTTTTACATTCTAGATTTGTAGAGAATAATCTACGATAACCTGTTCTTTTTGTGGCTTTTTTCAACAAGAACAATGCACAAAAAGAGGGTTCACCTTTTCAGACGAACCCTCCATTATTCAAAATCAACTCTACTTATTAATTGATAATGTATTTAATTCCTATGGCTGGGTCTGGTGCACCATAAAAATTCCCATTAGTATCTATTTCTAAGAAAGGTTTTAAGCCAAAGCTAAATGCAAAGGGAATTTCACTAGGCTTAAATTCCAAGCCTATAATGCCATCGACACCAAAGCCTACTGTGGAATCATCGTATCTTCTGTCTCCTCTTCCATAATTGTTACCTGGGTTTCCATTATTAAAAAAGGCAACATGGCCACCATAACCATAAAACCAATTCAATTCAGGAGTTTCAAAAGCTGTTGCGTAGTTTACATGCATAGCGGTAACGCTAAATCCGTTGCCCCAGAAACCTAAAATCCCTTCAAAATGGCCTTTGTTAAAAGTTATACCGCTGGTTCCTCCAAATCGAAGTCCTAATGCCGTGTTATAATTTTGCGCTTTGGCCTCATTTGAGACGGTAAATAATAGCGCGAATATGAATGTGCTTACAATAATTTTTTTCATCATCTTTTGGTTTAATACGTGTTGGTTACTTGTTATCAAAAAGGTCTTGAATGTTTGATTTTACATTTTCTAAACCTTCCGTTACATCATCGTAAGTTCTACTTACTGCTGATTTCGTTGCTTCCCATGCTTCTTCCGTAGCATCGGCAACATCATCTGCTGCTTCTTCAAGTGCAGATTTTTCGTCTAATAAATCTTCTCTTATTTCTTCTAAACTCTCTTTAGTTTCTTGTCCTGCATTTTCCATTCTTTTGTCAATGTCTTCAATGGCCTTATCAATATTGGCTTCTGCCTTCTCAAGGCGTTCCGTCAACTCGGCCTTTTCATCGGCAAATGATGGCCCATTTTGACAACTCATTATTCCAAATACGGAAAAAATGACCGCAAGATATATCGCTTTATTAATAGTTTTCATGACTGTATTATTAACGTGTTTATATTCAATTACTAAGCCTTCGGTAAAAGCTTAATTTCTTTTGCTTCCAGTTGTTCAGAGAGTTTTTCTCCTCCTTTTATTCCAAAATCCAATGTTCTGATTGGGAATGGAATCGTAATGTCATTTTCATCAAAAGCTTTCTTAATGGCTACAATTGCCTCACTTTTGGCTTCTAGGTACATTGGTTTTTGAGGGTTATACTCAATCCAAAACATGACCTTAAAATTGATAGATGAACTACCAAACTCTTCATATACTAGTTTTATTGGCTCACCATCCACTAAATAACTATTTGTGGCAACGGCCTTTTCTACTACTTCTGTTACCTTATCCAAATCATCACCGTAAGACACTCCCACTTCCAAATCAATTCTTCTGATATGTGTGCGAGTATAATTGGTAAATGGCTTTTGGAAAATGTCTTTATTCGGAATGATTACATGCAGCCCCTGAAAAGTTCTGATTAGGGTCGACCTTAAATCAATTCTTTCTACAAATCCAGTATATCCGTTGGTCTCTATAATATCGCCTACCACAATTGGCTTTTTGAAGGCCATAATAACCCCAGAAATAAAATTGGCCGAGATGTCTTGAAAAGCAAAACCTAGTGCTAATCCAATAATTCCTGCGCCAGCCAACAGAGAAGTGACTGCTTGTGTAAGCTGAAGTACATTTAAGGCCACCACCAACCCGACCACAATGGTTAGCAACGACATAATTGTTGAAAACAAGCCTACGATAGCCGGCTGATCAGAAAATTTAGAAATCAATTTTCTGAATCCTGCTTTCACCAATCTAGACAAGGCATAAAAAATAGTGAGCACCAAAAGAGCCACAACTATATTCGGAAGCATGGACGTTAATGCTTCCAACCAGCCTTTTAGCTTGGTGGATACAATATTAGCAGCATCATTTATTCCGAAATCCATATGGTCAGTTAGTTATAATTGTTTTGAGTTCCGCAGTAATTTCACGCTTTGTCTTGTCTAGTTTCACCTGAAGTCTACCTATTAGTTCTTCTTCATGCCCTTCTATATACTTCAGGTCTTCGTCATTTAGCTCCTCATATTTTTCTTTCAGCTTTCTCCTGACCTGATCCCAATTACCTTGAAGAAATCTTTTCATACTTGTTGTTCTTAGTTGGTTCTTGCTCTTATATAGAAAGAATTGTACCAAGCTATTCGCAGTATAAAAAACAACGTTTAAAGCCGATTAAGACAGGTATGAATATTAGACTGATTAAGAACGTGGAAAATATTTCACAAAAAAGGGTGAAGAAAAGCCCCACCCTTCATTACACATACACCAACTTTAATTTATTTTTTAGAGAAGGCAGTAAGCATCCAATGTTTTTTCTCAATGTATTTTACCATAGAATTAAGCATGGCTACCGTTCCACTGTCTCCATTATTGAGCGCAACATCAATTGTATTGAACATGTGTTCTAACAAGGTTTCATAATCCCTGAGAATTTCTGAAACCATCTCCATGCCGCTAAGATCTGTGCTTGACTCTTTGATGTCCGATGTTTCTAGGTAATCTCTCATGTTACTGAGCGGAGTTTGTCCAAAAACTCTGATCCTCTCCGCAATATCATCAATGGCCACTTTAGCATCATTGTATTGTTGCTCAAACTGCTCATGAATATCGAAGAAATCTGAGCCTTTTACATTCCAATGAAAGTTTCTTAATTTTTGATAGTGAACACTATAATTGGCCAATAACTTATTCATTGCATCTACCAACTCCGCTGTTTCCATCTTTGTATAACCTAAACGAGCGAACGCTCTTTTTTGTAATTTTGCTTTAGGTTTCTCTGCTGTTTGTCTATCAGTTATCATATCTTTTTCTTTAATGTTTATCAACTCACATAAGCACAGGCCAAAGTCGTTCCAACTGCCTTAGGGCTACTAAAAGGAGATTTACATAAAGAAAATGAGCAATTTGATCTACAAGAATGGGGAGATTACGCCCTCAATCTACACTAAAAGAAATTTGGAAAACCGTGCCCTCGCCAACCGTACTTCTGGCTGATATTTGGCCTGTATGACTTTTTATTATGTTCTGAACAGCGGTAAGCCCCAGCCCCATTCCTCCAACTTTTGCTGTAAAAAAGGGTTCGAAGAGACTATCTATGTTTTCTTGAGGAATTCCCATTCCATTATCTCCCACTTCTAAGAAGATAGTACCAACTTCCAGGTAAGTCTTAATAGATAAAACCCCTTCGCCCGCCTTCATGGCTTCAATCGCATTCACAAACAAATTAATCAAGGCGGTTTTCATTTGATCAGAATCTAATGGTATCAAAGGAATAGAGGGGTCGTAATCCTCTTCCAGCTTCATCCCCTGAAGCTTCAGCCTATCCTTTACGAGGTCGAGTGTATCTTCTACCACCTCGTTCAGTATGGACTTAGTCAATTTTAATGACTTTGGTTTAGAAGACTCAAGCAATTCGGTAATCAGGTTACCAATACGCTTAGAATTACGCTCAATGATATCTATGTATAAATCGGCCTCTTCAACCTCTGCTGGAATCTCATCTTTCAGCTGTTCCAAAGCCAATGATAAATTTGTGAGTGGATTTCTTACTTCATGAGCAATACTTCGGGCGATCTTCCCAGTCATTGACAGCTTTTCAGCCCAAATCAATTCCCGTTCCGACATTTTCTTCCGAGTAATGTCCTTAATGATCCCTTGATATAACCTCAGCCCCTCCTCCGTCTGACTCAGTTCAACTATATTGATTAAGCAGATTCCTGTTTTTCCGTTACTAAGCAAAAGCTCCGCTTCAAACTCTTCTACTCGGTCATTCTTATAGAACTCCTTATTGAACCGGATGAAATCCTCTTCATTTAAAAAGAAGTTTTTGAAGGTTAGACTCCTCATCACTGCGCGCACATAACCAAATGTCTTGAGCATGGCGTCATTGGTTTCCAATAGGAGTAGTTCATTGTTGGTAATGAAAATCGCATCTATCGACTCTTGGAAAAGTTGTTCATAGCGAACCTCTGAGGCCTTGGCTTTCCTTATAGCCCTTTCATGCTCACTGATGTCTACAAAACTTATTGTAACCCCATCGGCCAAAGCAGAAGCATGAATCTCAAACCAATTATCGAAGTGCTCTCCTTCGTAATGCCTTTTTACGCTTACGCTTTCTCTAGTTTCTACAACATTAGCATATAAATCAAACAAGCCTGCTTCTTTATTGCCTGGCATTGTAGCTAAAAGCGTGTTCCCTACCATTTTGCCTGAAGAAATGCCAGTAATCTTCTCCGCTTTTGGGTTAATAAAAAGGCACTCAAAATCTATAATTTTATCTCTCTCATCACGAATAGATTGAAACGAAATTATTCCATAAGGAGCATTTTCAAAAATGGATATTATCAGGTCTTCAAACTCAGGCTTTATACTCATATTCTTAATTAATTGTAGGGTCGATTTTACTCACTAGGGGTTTCAATTCCCCAATAAAAGTGCTGTAAAACACTCCAATGCCGTTTCTGGCAGATGGCACAACCTTTTCTAATTCATTGTGCAAAAGCACATAACAATTAAACTAGAAAGTCATGAAAAAGATTATTATAACAAGTATTTTTTCACTATTGAGTTTAGTGGCCTTTACAAACAAGAGCCAAGCTCAGGAATTTAGGTCAGGTATCAAAGGTAGTTTTAACCTTAGTAATTTCTATTCTAACGACATAGACGACAATAATTTAAGACCAGGTTTTAGTCTTGGTATATTTAAAGAAAACCAAATTGGACCCTCTGCGGCCATCCAAACGGAGTTCTTATTTTCCACAAAAGGAAATAGATCCGAATACCGCTCTGGCCCATTCAATGGTGAGGCAAAGTTCAACCTTAATTACCTAGAGTTACCAATTATGCTAGACCTAAAGGCTGGTTCTGCATTTGACATTTCCTTTGGTCCTTACGTGTCTTATTTAATAAGCGCAAACGTCACTACGGAAGGAGACTTCGGGAATTCATACAGTGAAATTGACAGAGACGAATTAAAAGCCTTTGACTTCGGTTTTTCTGGAGGACTAGGACTCAATTTCGGAACCACTGAACTAGGTGCCCGATATAATTTAGGACTTACAGAAATAGCTAACTC
>CAXBPM010000240.1:0-5690 GCA_963977345.1 uncultured Roseivirga sp. | reverse complement strand
AAAAATGCTAGCCAAACCGCTTTATTTCTTGCGACTATCCATAAGGTATCTTTTCAAAAAAAATCTCGCCTATACGCTTATTAATATCGTTGGCTTGGCGATTGGTTTTGCCAGTTTCCTAGTGGCCATACTTTATAGTGCAGACGAACTTTCTTTTGATGATTTTCATCCCAATGCCGATCAGGTTTACCGATTGGTAGTGGATTGGGACGGAGATGGCATACAACGAAATTGGGCCAGTTCCAGTGTTCCTGTTGGTCAGGTTGGGGATGGTTTTATTCCTGAAATCACACAAAGGGTAAGGATTCGTAAAAACCCGGGCACAGACCTCATCACTATCAACAACCAGTCTTTCTATGAGCCAAAACTGTTAATGGTTGAGCCTGTTTTTTTCAACCTGTTTGGTTTTACATTAGAAACTGGCGACAAGGAAAAGGTACTTTCGGACAAATACAGCATTGTTCTGACCCAGGAAACAGCTAAAAAGTATTTTGGAAATCAAAACCCTATCGGCCAAATCATTCGCTACGATGGGCAGTTTGACTTGAAGGTAACAGGCATTGCCAGAAACCCTCCTACGCAATCACACATTCAGTTTGATTGCCTGCTTTCGTTCGAATTACTTGATGAAATTTTCCCTAAATCCAGACTCGATCACTGGGGACAGTTTGATCATTATACTTATGTCCGTTTGGCCGAAAACGCCAATGTTGATTTGGTTGAATCAAAAATGGCAAATTATCTTTCCAGCCAAGCTCCAGACTGGGTCTCTGAGAAAATCACATTGAAGCTACAGCCCATCAAATCAATTCATTTGGAATCGATCCGCCAAAGTGAATTAAGTCCAAACAGCAATAAGGCCTACTATTTGGTCTTCACATCCGCAGCGCTATTAATTTTATTGGTTGCCTCAATAAACTACATCAACCTTTCCTATGCCACTTACTTATCCCGAGGCAAGGAAATGGTGATGAAAAAGATTTTAGGAGCTACTAAAAGAGGCTTATTGAAAGACCTCGTTATCGAATCCATCGTGATTAGCCTCATAGCGATGCTACTGGCTTGGTTTATTGTAAACTTCGCCATTACAGAAATTGGTCAAGTTACAGGCAAGGGTTTTAAGCAGTTAGGGACACCTTCTTTTGTGTTATTGACACTTTCAATAAGTCTGGCCACCGGACTTATTTCAGGAATCCCTCCAGCATTAAGGTTAATAAAGATTCAAAATAACATGTCTATCCTTAAGGCAAAGCCCAAAAGCACCATTAGTCATATAATGATTTTAATACAGCTCAGTGTTTCTTCTCTACTCATCATGGCCATGTTTGCCGTTAGCCAGCAATTCAACTATTTACAAAGTACCTCATTGGGATTTAATGGAGCCAAAACTCTAATTATCCCCATCAAAGACCGTTCTCTTAATGCTAGTTATCACAACACCGTAAACGAAATCAAGTCTGTTTCAGGAATTGAAAACGCTTCTTTTTCATCGACTACTCCGGGCACAAACAATGCGTTAACTTATACTTATAGTATTTCAGGAACAGACCGCAATGACATTGCTCTCACCACAGTAATAGCTGACGAATTCTTTTACGAGCTTTATGATATTAGATTAAAAGAAGGGCGCTTACCCCAAATTACTGCTCCTGGAATTGAAGCCCAAATTATTTTGAGTCAAGCTACAGTTGATTTTTTAGGGCTGAAAGAGCCAATAGGTAAAACCGTTTCTGGCAAAATCAAGGGCACCATTGTGGGTGTCGTAGAAAATTTTCAGGTTAATTCTCTCCATAACCCTGTTGAGCCTATCATCATGTTCAACTATTTACCTACACTCCGTTTTGTATCGGTTAAAGCTCTCAACGGTTTCAACAAGTCCACGATTGCCTCTCTGGCAAAAGTGTGGGAAGAGAAATATGAGAAATACCCAATGGAATACAGCTTCTTGGAAGACGATAACTTAAGACTTTATAGTTACGAACAAGGAATACTCAATTCCATTTATGTTTTGGTAACCATTGCCATTTTTATTGCAGGCACTGGCCTTGTTGGTCATGCCACGCTGCTGCGAAGAAATAAAGCGCGCGAGTATAGTATTAGAAAGGTATTAGGAGCCTCTCCTTGGACAATTTTAACGGGGTCGGTGAGAAAAGTAATCCCAATCTTTTTAGTAGGTTCTATAATCACAGCCACCATTGGTTATGCTGGAGTCAACTCATGGCTACAAAGCTTTGCCTATCGCCCAAGCTTGGGCTTTTTAGTAATTGTCATTCCTCTATTAGCAGTGCTTGTATTATTTCTATGCATCACGGGAGGACTTCTGCTAAGTCAAGCCAACAAGAATCCAATAAACTATTTAAAGGACCTGTAGCACTCAAGTTAAAAGGTTAAGCACCGTCCTACCGTTATCCATTCATGAAAATACACCTCGTTTATTGACATTAGTGCAAACTTGAAAGCCTTAATTAGCTTTCAACTTGTAGTCAATCTTTACGGTTTGCTCGGAGAACATATCACCTCTTTCAGAAGGAGCGCCTCCTCCACCAGCACCGCCTTGTCCACCGCCAGCTCCACCACGACCTCCGCCTCCAGCACCACCGCGGCCACCGCCACCTGATCCGCCACCAGCGCCAGCTTGTGCACCGCCTCCGCCACCACCCTGAGGTTGCGACATTGCGTTCACAGTAAAGGTAATTTCTATATCAGACTGACTTAAGGCATTCAAATCTACAGCTCCATCAAAAAGCTCCTTTAATGGAAGAACTAGTTCATAACTCAACAACCTAGTTCTACCTTCTCCTTCGATACTAAGTATCAGCTGAGTATCATTCATTTCGTTCAGCCCTAGGGTTCCATTCAATGTTGAAAAACCTTTCAGTTTAGCTTCAATTTTTGAATCCAATAACCCTATTAATAACATTTCTTGAAGCAGTGCCCTGTCCTCTGCCGTACCCTGAGCCCTTAACGTTCCGCTAGACTTATCTTTAGAAGCCAAGGGGTAATCGACATTAGCATTAAGCTTTGGCTTTGTTTTGGCCTTTAATTTTACGCTCATTCCGGCCTGCATAACCTTATTCAAACTTTGCTGATTTGCAGTTTGAAAAATTAGATACAAGTTTTCATTATCGTTCTTGACCCCTGTTAAGAAAGAGGTTTTCTCATCTTTGGTCAGCTCTTGCGCTGCCCAAACCTGTCCTTCGGAATTAGTTGTTAGTTGAGTCTCCTGCGCTTTAGTCACTTGGCAGGCAATCAATAGACCCACAAGGAAAATGATTTTTTTCATAAGTTATATTTTAGCTCCGTTTAGACGTCAATGCTGCTTTTAGGTTTAAGCACCTTAAGAGTATATTTTTTGCTTTAAACCCTGCTGATTGATTTGATTGATTAACTTTGCGCAATGCAGTGGTCAAAGACCTTCATGGCCTTATTAATTCTCTTTTTTAGCCTTACGCCTTGCGCCGAAGGTTGGGAAGAAGACAATTGCTCAAACGAGAATGGAATTCATGCAGAATCTGAACCTATTGACTCGCATGAAGAGACCGATACTTGCACTCCTTTTTGTGCATGTGCTTGCTGCCATATTCCGCTCACTACAGTTTATGTTTTTCCGAAAATGCCAGAAAACGACCCTCCAGTTGATTTTTTAGTTGAAGTATCGGGAAGCATCACTCCTCCACTCTTTGAAATTTGGCAGCCTCCGAAAATCTAATATTCATTCAGAATATTTTAGATTTTTAAACCAAATTCAATTCAAAAATGATCAAAAAATTCATTCTAGCATCTCTATTTACGGTGCTGTTTACCCATATGGCCGTTGGCCAAAATAATATCAGGTTTCAAGTTATCGATGAAGAAACCAACACTCCTCTAATTGGAGCTACAGCTTTTGTGAGCACTACTAAAGGTGGGATTTCCGATAGCCAAGGCTATGTAAACCTCACAGGCTTAAGCGGAACTCAAGTTGAAGTTCGCTTTTCCTTTGTGGGTTATGAAACACAAACCAACACTTATATTTTCAGTGAAGTAGGAACTGAAACTATCAAAATCATAATGGAATCTGCTACGGAAGAGCATGAGGAAGTGGCAATTGTCACTGCCACTCGATCCAGCCGAAGTATTGAGGAAATCCCAACGCGAATTGAGTTTTTAGGAACGGAAGAGTTGGAGGAAAAAGCGGTAATGAAATCATCAAATATCGCCATGTTGCTTCGCGAAAGCACAGGAATTCAAATGCAGATTACGTCACCAAGTTCGGCCAATCAAAGCATTAGAATTCAAGGTTTGGATGGTCGTTACACGCAACTTTTAAAGGACGGATTCCCGCTTTACGGTGGTTTTTCTGGTGGCTTAAGCATTATGCAAATCCCACCATTAGATTTAAAGCAAGTTGAAGTAATTAAAGGAAGTAACGCAACACTTTACGGTGGTGGGGCCATTGCTGGCTTGGTAAATTTGGTGAGTATTCAACCCGAAGACGAAGCAAGATTTAGATTAATGCTAGATCAAACTTCGGCCGGAGGCACAACTTTAAACACCTTTTACGCCAAGCGGAACGACAAATTCGGAATGAGTTTATTTGCCTCAGGAGGTTTGCAAAACGCTTATGATGTAAACGATGATAATTTCTCGGACATCCCTGAATCAAAAGCCTTAACCTTCAACCCTACTTTCTTCTATTACCCAAGTGCCGACAGTAAAATCAGATTGGCCTTGAGTGGTACTTTCGAAGATCGACTGGGAGGGAATTTGAATGCTATTGATGCTGAGCAAAGCAGTGCGAATGCCTATTTGCAGGAGAACACTACCAACAGACTTTCATACCAGTTGAGTTATGAGAAAAACTGGGATGCAAACAGGTCATTCACAGTCAAAAATAGCTTGTTAAGTTTTGATAGAACTATCGAAGAACCAAACCTTGTGTTCAACGGTCAGCAGTATGCCACTTTCAGCGAAGCGGCTTATTCCTTTGGAAGTGACAAAAGCAGATGGATTTTTGGCGCTAACCTTTATTCTGACAATTTCACAGAAGACAGTGGCACAAACAACAACCGTAATTACGAGCAGGTTACCGCTGGGGCTTTTGTGCAGCAAGTAGAACAAGTTTCAGAAACATTCTCCATCGAATCAGGGGTTAGGTTTGACCATAACAATGATTATGGCTGGTTTGCACTTCCAAGAGTAGCGCTTTTCTATGATCCAGCCTCTAAATTCACTTACCGATTGGGTGGCGGTTTGGGTTATAAAACACCAACCATCTTTTCAGAGGATACCGAAAGAATGTCTTTCAGAGGTTTAGATGCCTCGAACTTAACGAGCCTTGATGCTGAAAAATCCTTTGGTGGAAACTTCGATATTAATTACAAAACTGCCATTGGCGAACGATGGACTTTCAGCGTAAATCAGTTATTCTTTTATACACAACTAAACGATCCATTGGAGCTTCGTCAGGTTCCGCTTTCAAATTCATTCCGTTTTGAAAATGCTGGAGATCACATGCGTTCTCAGGGTTTAGAAACTAATTTGAAACTGACCTACAACGACTTCAAATTGTTTTTCAATTATGCCTTAATCGATGCGCAAGAGAAGTTTGACAACAGAGATGACCAGAAACCATTAACGGCCAAGCATAACATTGGGGCGGTTTTGGTGTATGAAGAAGAAGGGAAATGGAGAATTGGGCTTGAGGCTTA
>CAXBPM010000239.1:0-5734 GCA_963977345.1 uncultured Roseivirga sp. | reverse complement strand
TCTAACTTGGTTAAATCCGATTTCAGCTTGAGGTCAAGAGTCATGCTACCAACGACTTCTACTGTTCTGTTTAAGGTAGTATAGCTCACCATACTTACCTTGATATTGTAAGTGCCCGGAGGAATATTGTTCAACTCAAATTTACCTTCTGCATTTGTAGAAGTACCTTTTTGAATCGATTCAATAGTCACATTCGCACCAAAAACTGGTGATCCGGTGGCGTCATCCACAACCGTTCCTTTCAGGAAGTGTTGCGCAAACACACCCGTTGCTGTCAGCATTAAAGCCAACGTCAAAATTAATTTTTGCATTCTGTAATTTTAAATGGTTCACAAACGAAGCGCCAGGGGAAGCACTCCCTTTTTAAATGTTTACCATACCTCCCTTCGGCAGCATTATCTGCATCAGGTTCAATGGGTATAATCTCAGCCCGTTGTTATAGGGCACCCCTTAATAAGCGACAAAGGTAGAACAGTTTTTAACTATAGCAAGGCGCCAATTGCTTTCTTGGCTTGCTCAATACGCGTTTTTAAATCGCCTTGCGCCACAATGAAAGCTTTGTCATTGTCTTTCATCAAGTTGCGATAAATGTCAAAAAAGTAAGATCTCATTTCTGGGTGTTCGCGCAACGGATCATCCTCATAGGGAATGTCAAAGTCGGTAATAATGTACAGGTCGTAATATTGAACTTTAAGCTGGTTCAAGATCCATGAATCACAAGCCCCATATTTATGTTCGCTCCAAACTTTAATTACATGCAAGTCAGTATCACAAAAAAGGAGTTCGCGCGCTTCCTTATTCTTTTGCTTCTGGCTGTCTATCTGCCCTTTGGCTATTTCCAAAAGGTCGGATTGCACATAAGGTCTGTTAAGTTCGTTTAAATAGTCTCTCGCATATTCAGGCACCCAAACGGTGTTGTATTGATCTGCCAGTGCCTTTGTTAAAGTAGTTTTCCCAGTACTCTCTGGACCAATAATCGCTACTTTAATCATGCTGTTTTTGTGGTTGATTCATCATGGTTTTTTTCCAAGCCAAGTATCCTGCAATGGCCATCCCGATATATAAAAAGTATAGAAAAGAGTAAAAATAAAGCTCTTTATAGAAGTAAACGCCTGTGGCAATTAGGTCCACCGCAAGCCAATAATACCAATTGTCAATTTTTTTTCTGGCCGTCAACCACATTCCCGTTACACTCAGAATAGAAGTGGTACTGTCCCAATAAGGCAATGCTGCTGGTTCCACGCCTTCGAACATGGAAGGGATATTGATGAGGAATTGAGCGAAGGCAAAAATTCCAATAACCGTAATCGAGAGAAAGATGATGCTCCGTTTTGCGCTGGTATGGGATATGATAACCGCTGAATCTTCCTCGTCTTTCCCCTTCACCCAATAGTACCAGCCGTAAATATTCAGGACAAGAAAGAAAATGTGCAGAATGAAGTCGCCATATAATCGCGCTTCCCAAAAAACGAAAAAAGAAACAAACACATAAGCAATCCCAGCAGGCCAAGTCCAAATACTTTCTTTGATTAAAAAGAGGACAGCCAAAATTCCAAAAACTAGTCCGGAGAGTTCCCACACACTAATTTCTTGTGCATAGGAAATGATGTCTTGCCAGATGTCGTTGAGTTGCATTACGTCAAAGATATAATTTTGTGGTATATTTCGTTTGTTGATTTTAAACAGAATGGAGATCATGAAAGCGATTATTATGTTAATGGTTATTCTCATTGCCTTCCCTTTGGTGATGAACGGGCAAGAGACCGAATACAATGTTGAGACCGAAAGTGTATCAGATCATGTAGATAAAATATTGAATGGACCTATCAATAAAGAAGGACTAAAAAAGATGCCTTATAAACTTTGGTTCAACACCAATTATAAAACTTATAGGGTTAATACAGACTTACTTAAGGATGCCAAAAAAAGGAAGATCAAAGAACTAACGGTGCTCGCTTTTATGGGGACTTGGTGTCATGATAGTAACCGAGAAATACCTCGTTTAATGCGTGTAATGGATGATATGGGGATTGGAGACCAGTTAGAAATATATGCACTGGACGTAGATAAGACCAGTTTGATAGGAAAGGAAAAAGGCTACGATATTAAGAACACACCCACCATTATTTTTTACCTGAACGGGGAGGAAGTTAAGCGTGTAATTGAAGAGCCAGAAGGTTCTTTTGAAGAGGAGTTGGTACGCATTTTAAAATAGTCATGCTCCAAAACCAAAGTCACCTTTTTAATTTGCCGCAAGACATTACTTATCTCAACTGCGGGTATATGTCACCTATGCTCAAATCGGTGGCAGAAGTCGGAGTTAGGGCAGTGTACGGAAAGGAAGATCCGACTACCATTAAGCCAGAAGACTTTTTTAAAAATGGCGAGTTGCTCAGGGCAGAATTTGCCAAACTGATCAACGTAAAGAACGAGAACCTTTGTGCCATTACGCCCTCAGCCTCTTATGGCATGGCCAATGTGGCCAAAAACCTCCAGGTAGAAAAAGGCGATAACATCATTATTCCCGAAGGGCAATTCCCCAGCAATGTGTATGCTTGGAAGGAACTAGAGAAGGAAAAGGGAGTGAAACTACGCATTGTAAATGCTCCGGAAACCACTGAAAACCGTGGCAAACTTTGGAACGAACGCATTCTAGAAGCCATCGACAGCCGTACTAAAATGGTCGCCATTGGCCATATCCACTGGGCAGACGGCACTAAATTCGACCTTAAAAAAATTAGAGAACGCAGCAGAGAAGTAGGTGCTCTTTTGGTGATTGATGGCACACAATCCATTGGCGCTTTGCCTTTTGATGTGCAAGAATTTCAACCCGATGCTGTAGTGGCTTCTGGCTACAAATGGCTGATGGGGCCTTACGCAACAGGCATGGCTTATTTTGGTGACTATTTCCAAAACGGAAAGCCCATTGAAAACAATTGGATGAACCGATTGGACAGTCATAATTTTGCCAATTTGGTGAACTATCAGGATGAATATCAGCCTGGAGCCATCCGATATGAAGTAGGCGAAAGTGCCAACTTTATCCTTACCCCAATGCTTACCGAATCGCTTCGTCAAGTAAATGCTTGGGGGCCAGAAAACATTCAAGCCTATTGTAAGTCGATTGCCCATGAAGCACAGCAAGCGTTGGCCAAAATGGGTTTTCAAGTTGAATCTGCTGATTATCGTAGCGAACACCTTTTTGGAATCCGATTGCCAAAAGGCCTTGATTTAGAAATGGTGAAAAACCGTCTGGCAGCCGATAAAGTTTTTGTTTCGGTACGTGGAAATTCTATTCGAGTGTCGCCTCACGTATATAATACCGAAGAAGATTTCGACACTTTGCTGCAGTCATTAAAACAGGTATGATATGCTGAATAAAACCATTGGACTTTTCTTTATCCGCGTTTTGCTTGGGGTAATTTTTTTAATGCAAGGCTATGGAAAGGTGTTCAGTTGGGGAATGGACAATGTTTACAATGGAAGCTTTAAGGCTTATGAAAGTACTTTTTTACCAGATTTCTCGCTTTACTTCGCGGCTTACTTTACTTCATTTGCAGAACTGATTGGAGGCTTTCTATTGGTGATTGGTCTGTTCAGAAACTATGCCCTTTATACGCTGGCCCTAGTTTTACTGATCGTTTCCTTTGGCCACGGCTTGAGTACTCCTATTTGGGATTTGAGCGATGTGTTTTTTAGAGCGGCTCTGTTGGTAGCCTTGTTATTACTTCCCGAAGAATGGGACAAATGGCAGCTTGGTAAACTGAGGGAAAGTAAAAAATAAGCTGGGGTCAATGGTGTCATAAATCGCATTTGAACCATGCTATATCAAGTTTGCCTTAAGGCCTGATGAAGAATGAAATTAAAAATTGCCCATAGTTTTTTTAATCAGTCAATCTCCGTAATTTTGTCCGGCAAATAAACCCTGTTTTTATTTGCCATGCTCGACACAAACAAATTCCTTTTTGAAGCACTGACCTACGATGACGTCCTGCTTCTCCCTGCTTACTCTGACATTCTACCCAGAGATACCAACACAAAAACTTTACTTACCAGAAACATTCAATTGAACATTCCATTGGTTTCGGCCGCTATGGATACCGTTACTGAATATGAATTGGCCATTGCAATGGCGCTAGAAGGTGGCTTGGGCTTCATTCATAAAAACATGAATATCGCTGATCAAGCCCAGCAAGTGCGAAAAGTAAAGCGTTCGCAAAGCGGAATGATTTTAGACCCAATTACCCTTGATGTAGAAAGTACTGCAAGGGATGCGGACAAAATCATGCGTGAGAATAAAATTGGCGGTATTCCCGTGGTGGATAAAGATCAAAACTTTGTCGGAATTATCACCAACCGCGACATGCGCTTTATCAAAGACATGACCAAGCCAGTGCGCGACATCATGACCATTGAAAACCTGATCACCGCAAAAATGGGGATCAGTTTAGGTGAAGCGGAGAGCATTCTTCAAGAATTCAAAATCGAAAAGCTTCCGATTATTGATGAGCATGGCAAGCTGAATGGCTTGATTACTTACAAGGATATTCTGAAAAACAGAGACAGACCTAACGCTTGTAAAGACGAATACGGCCGTTTGAGAGTAGGTGCTGCTGTTGGGGTGACTCCAGATATTATCGAAAGAATTGATGCATTGAGAAATGCAGGTGTGGATGTCATCTCTATCGATACGGCCCATGGTCATTCTAAGGGTGTGATTGATATGGCAAAACGCGTGAAGGCTGCTTATCCTGACATGGAACTCATCATGGGGAATATAGCTACGGCTGCTGCTGCGAAAGCTTTGGTAGATGCCGGTGCCGATGGTATTAAAGTGGGTGTTGGCCCAGGCAGTATCTGTACAACGCGAGTGATTGCGGGTGTGGGCATGCCACAGCTCTCGGCTGTATATGAGTCGGCTAAAGCCATTCAAGGCTCAGGCGTTCCGGTCATAGCAGATGGCGGTATCCGTTACTCTGGCGACTTGGTAAAGGCCATTGCTGGTGGTGCGAGTACCATTATGATTGGCTCTTTGCTTGCTGGGACTGAAGAAGCTCCGGGCGAGGTAATTCTTTACGAAGGAAGAAAATTCAAATCGTATAGAGGCATGGGTTCTATAGAGGCCATGGAAGATGGGTCTAAAGACCGTTATTTCCAAGATGCGGAAGATGACATTAAGAAATTAGTACCTGAAGGAATTGTAGGCCGTGTACCTTACAAAGGAACGGTTCAGGAAATGCTTTACCAACTAACAGGTGGTTTGAAAGCAGGAATGGGCTACTGTGGTGCGGGTACTATTGAAGATTTGCAAAAAGCGCAGTTCGTAAAAATTACCAATGCTGGTATGAGCGAAAGCCATCCGCATGATATTATGATTACGCGCGAAGCGCCTAACTACAGCAGAAGATAAATCTGATTTTCTCAGACCGATAATAGGAAAGCCACTCAAATGAGTGGCTTTTTGTTTAAAATGAACCGTCACTCTGAGTGTCTTGCCATTAAGGCAAGGCCGAAAGAGTCCGTTGGATAGGTACTCGCCACAGGCAAGCATCAGTTGCCCCAGTGGACATGGAAACCTCAGAAGCTTACTAGTTCGCGCTTGCAGTGCGGACTGGTCTTAGGCCTCTTCTAAACTCTTAATCTCATAAAAAGGCCAACCTTGTTTCTAAAGTTGGTCTTTCTGTTCTGTTCTAAATTATGCACTCAAAGTGCATAACAAAATAGGTACTCGCCA